>JAITJX010000034.1 GCA_031278765.1 Tannerella sp.
ATCCTTTATGTTTTGCTTCAATATAGCGTATACCCCGTCAAGCGGGAGAGAGGTCAAATCGGCAATCTCGGATGCCGACATTCCTTTGATGGCGCATCTGACGGCTATTTCGGCTTTTCCTTTTGCCAGTCCAGTCGCTTCACCTTCGGCCAGTCCTTCGGCATGGCTTGTGAAGAGGGCGGCTTTTTCCGTGCTGATGGCGTCCCAGTATTGCTCGTAGAGTGCCAGTTCTTCTTCCGTGAATCCGTTTTCTTCGCATATGTTCAGCGCTTTACAGATGTTTTCGTCGGCAAGCAAATCTTCGGATACTTTTTTCGTCTCCTCATCCACTTCTTTCAGGAAACACAACCACAGTACCGCCATACGGCGGTCTGCCCATTTCGAGGGCTGGGATTTGGGCAACTCTATCAGGATGAGTTCCATTCCGAATATCACATCTTTGGCGTTCTGAGCGTTCATTATTTGATAGTGGTGATAAAACTCCGGCGTCTCATAGTCGAAGTTTTCATTGATAATGCCCAGACCGTATACGGGTTGCAGTATCCCGTAGTTTTCTCCTCGCCGGAGTTGGCGGACAAAGGCTTTGGAGGTGTTGAACAGGAGGCGGCTGCTAAAGAAACTGCTCCATTCCATCTGCATCTCTACAATGAACTGGCGTCCATAGTTGTCCTTGCAGCGGACGTCTACGATTGAGAATTTCTTTACCGGATTGTCCGGCACCAGTTCGCTGGAGAGGTATTCCACACTTTCTATCACTTTGCCAGGGTCCAGCGGCATCAGTGCGTTCAGGAAACTGATGAGCAGATCGGGATGTTCACCGAAGATGCGCTTGAAGATGAGATCGTTTTTAGGGTCTAAATAATGTGCCATATTCTTTTCGATTTATTTTGTTTATTTAATATGTATAATCGCAGTCATTTCATGTGACAAACATACATGAAAAATTTATGATTTCCAAATGAACTGCTTCCTCGAACACAGCTGTGCGCGGTTTGTTGAAAGATAATCACTACAATGGAGATTTCGTCCAGGCCACCTCATTCGATCGTAACCGATTCGTTGCCAGCTGCCAGGTTCAGTTCATTTTTCACCCGTTCGCTTACCGCGCAGGCGTACCAGATACATATCTGCAAAAAATATCTTTAAATGTTTCATGTTAATTATTTATTTCTGTTAATAATTTGTACTTGTCCATACATCATTTTTTTCCTGATTGCCTGTTTTTTTATAACAGCACATATCAGCAACTTTCGCTACAGTCTTGTGTGAGAAAAAATCTTTCATATATTTTTTATGATTGAAATTGTCACAAAGATAATTCTTTTTTTTTGAGAAACGGGCGAATTATTTGTTGAATTTGACAGTAATAAATATACGTTTTTTCGTTTTTTTCCGTTATCATATAGTATTGGTATCTAATGACGAAAAGAAATGATTGAGTATATACGTGGCGAGATAGTATCGTTATCGCCGGCTCAAATGATAATGGACTGTAACGGTATCGGCTATGAGTTAAACATTTCCGTTACGACATATTCTGCTTTCAACGGACAGCGGGAAGGAAAAATTTTCGTGTATGAAATTATACGCGAGGACGCTCATGTTCTTTACGGTTTTGCAAGCCGCGAAGAACGGGAATTGTTTTTGTTATTGACCTCCGTTTCGGGCGTTGGTCCCAATACGGCGCGTATGATTCTTTCTTCACTTCCTCCCTCCGAGCTTGTTCATGCAATTTCTTCGGGCGACGACGTCAGTTTGACACGTATTAAAGGTATAGGAAGCAAAACAGCGCAACGTATTGTGGTTGATTTACGCAACAAAGTGAAACCTGTTGAAGGAATGAACAGTACGAAACAGATTGCCGGCGTCCGCTCGGAAATGGCCGAAGGCGCTGTTTCCGCACTTGTTATGCTCGGTTTTCAGAAAGCCGCTTCGCAAAAAGCGGTCGACGCTATTCTTAAAAATTCTCCTTCATTGCGTGTAGAACAGGTGATTAAAGATGCTTTGAAAATGTTGTAATTAATAAATAAAAGACATGTATAATAAATACATAATAACAATAATTATTTGCATATCGGGTATTTTCATATTGAATACCGGATATTCGATGTCTCGTATTTATCACTCGACATATATAAATCAGGATACTGTTCCTCAAACCGACACTGTTATTTCTTCAAATGCCGCAGTAAAGCAGGATTCGACAGTCAAACTTCTGTTTCCCGTTAAGAAAACCGTCCCTGAGGGTTACGAAGACTTTGCGAAAAAATCGTCCTTGGACTTGAAAGACCCCGAAAACATTGTAGATACAATTGAATATGACTTGCGATCGGAATCTTATCTCATGCGTTCAAAAGTGGGTGATATGGATTTGACAACACCCGTCAAAATGACCCCCGAAGAATATCAGCAGTGGAGCATGAGACAATCATTGTATCAATATTTTCAGAATAGAAACAAGGCGGCGATAGACAGCGCGTCAGGCACAGGCAACAGTCAAACCAATCGTTTCAATTTGATGGATATGCAGTTTGACATCGGCGGCGTTGACCGGCTTTTCGGACCGGGTGGCATACGATTGAAATCCTCCGGAAGCGCTACTGTCGGATTGGGATTTAAAACGAGCAAAACCGACAATCCTTCCATACCGCAACGTGCACGCAGCCGTACGTTTTTCGACTTCCAAACAGATGTGCAAATGATCATGCATGCACAAGTGGGCAGTAAAATAAATTTCGATTTGAATTACAATACAGGCGCTTCATATGATTTTGACCGCTCAAGACTGCAACTCGCATATAGCGGCGAAGAAGATGAGATCATCAAAACGCTCGAAGGTGGAAATGTCAGTATGGCCACCAATAATTCATTGATTCGAGGCGGCGCGGCGCTGTTTGGTGTAAAAACCGAATTGCAATTCGGCAAATTACGAATCAAAGCCCTCGTTGCACAACAGGAATCGGATTCGCGTACCATCAACTCCAAAGGCAAAACACAAATGACGCCGTTTGAAATTTTGATTGAAAACTATGACGAAAACCGGCATTATTTTCTTGCTCATTATTTCCGCGACAACTACGACAAAAGTATGTCGAAACTGCCCTATATTGCTTCGGCTGTGAAAATAAACCGTATCGAAGTGTGGATAACAAATAAAAGCAGCAATTATAACCAGGCCCGAAATATTATCGCTTTTTCCGATCTGGGAGAACATAACATCATAAGCAATCCGCAATTTTCGCCTTCGGGGAACGCCGATATTCCATATAACGAATCGAACACATTATACAAAACCGTTGTCAATAATTATCCCGAAGCGCGCAACATAAATACCGTTACACAAACGTTTGAAGGATTTATCGAAGGCGGAAAAGATTATGAAAAAATTGAAAGCGCCCGCCTTTTATCTTCTTCGGAATACACTCTGAACATGCAACTCGGATATATTTCGCTCAATACAAGGTTGCAGACCGACGAGGTTTTAGCTGTCGCCTATGAATATACCTTTAACGGAACGGTATATCAGGTAGGTGAATTTTCGAGCGACAACAATGAAAAAACAAGCGAAAACCTGTATCTTAAAATGCTGAAAGGCACCTCTCTCTCTCCTGTGATGCCCTTCTGGAATCTGATGATGAAAAACATTTATTCCCTGAATGCCTATTCCATTCAAAAAGAAAAGTTCAAATTGGATATTGTTTACAAAAACGACACGACAGGAACGTACATTCATACGATTCCGGAAGGTAACATCAAAGATCAGACGTTGCTTCGCGTCATGAACCTCGACCGCTTGAACACAAATAAAGAAGCCTATCCGGATGGTTTTTTCGATTTCGTAGAAGGCTATACCGTGATTCCCGATAAGAGACTGATCATTTTTCCGGTAATAGAGCCGTTCGGGGCGCACCTGCGCGAAAAAATCGGAGACGATAAAATAGCCGACAAATACGTGTATCAGGAATTATACGATTCCACTTTGACGGTCGCCAAACAAATTGCCGAAAAAAATAAATTCCTGATTCGCGGCCAATATGCCGGAAATGCTTCTAATGTTTTGTCATTCGGCGTAACAAATGTGGCGCGCGGATCGGTCGTCGTGAAAGCAAACGGAATAACACTGACCGAAAATGTTGATTACACTGTCAATTACAGTTCCGGAACGGTTACGATACAGAATGAGAATCTGCTTTCGAGCAATGCCAATATCAGCATTTCGCTCGAAGATCAATCTGCTTTCAGCACACAGCGCAAAACCATGTTCGGCGCTGACCTCAATTATATGCTTTCAAAAAACTTCAATCTGGGAACAACCATCATGCACCTCTCAGAAATGCCGTTGACCACAAAAACTTCATTTGGCGAAGAATCGGTAAAGAATACCCTTTGGGGTATAAACCTCGATTATAAAGGACAAAGTCAATGGCTCACAAACATGTTCGACAAATTGCCACTGCTTCAACTTTCACAACCAAGCGCGTTCTCCGTCAATGCAGAATTTGCACATTTGATTGCAGGACATTACGAAAACAAATATGTCGGAGGATACTCCTATCTTGATGACTTTGAATCCACTCAAAGCGAATATGATTTGCTGAACCCTTATTTCTGGAATCTGGCAAGCACGCCCAACGAAGGAAGCGCTTCTTCGGCGCTTTTTCCCGAAGCAGGACTGACCAACAACATCGACTACGGCAAAAACCGCGCCTTTTTTGCGTGGTACTACATCGACCGGATTTTCACCGGAAAACGCTCCTCTTTAAGACCCTCATACATCACCGACGAAGATATTTCGAATCATTATGTCAGAGCCGTCCTTTCGACCGAACTTTTCCCCGAAAGAGACTTGGGTTATAACGAAGACAATTATCTGAACGTATTAAATCTGGCATATTATCCAGCCGAAAGAGGACCTTATAACCTTGATGCGGATAATATTAACGCCGACGGATCGCTGATGAACCCCGAAAAACGCTGGGGAGGCATGATGAGAAGTCTTGACCAGACGGATTTTGAAGCTGCCAATATTCAATATATCGAATTTTGGATGATGGATCCCTTCATCTATAATCAGAACGCAAAAGGCGGAGATTTGTATTTTAACCTCGGAGAAATTTCAGAAGACATACTCAAAGACGAAAAGAAATTCTTTGAAAACGGATTGCCGGTCGACGGAAACGTCTCGCAGGTAGATACCACCGTCTGGGGGAAAGTTCCTCTGCAACAAAGCACAGTCTATGCTTTCGACAATACCGCCGGAACGCGGGCGCTGCAAGACGTCGGTTTTAACGGCATTTCCTCGGAAGAAGAACGTAGCGGACTTTTTCCTGCCTATGCAAACTTTCTCGACAGACTCTCCGGAAAACTTTCGCAGGAAACGCTCCTGAACATGCGCAACGATCCCTTTTCGCCATTAAACGACCCTGCAACGGACGATTATCATCACTTCAGAGGTTCGGATTACGACAGCAAACAATTGGATATCCTCACCCGCTACAAACGTTACAACGGCGTGGAAGGCAATTCCAGAGAATCCGCCTCCAATAACGACGAAAGATATGATACTTCCGCGAAAATGATTCCGGACGCCGAAGATTTTAATCAGGACAATACGCTGAACGAAAACGAAAAATACTTCCGTTACCGCGTATCCGTGCGTCAGGAAGACATGGTCGTAGGAACAAATCACATCGTGGACAGGAAAACCGCAAGCGTAAAACTTCCAAACGGCATCCGTGAAAGCGTAAACTGGTATCAATTCAAAATTCCCGTCAGAGAATACGACAAAGTTGTCGGTTCGATTAGCGATTTCAGCTCTATACGATTCATGCGTACTTTCATGACCGGCTTTGACGAGACAACAATACTCCGTTTGGGCAAATTCGCTCTTGTCAGAGGCGAATGGAGGCAATATCAACAGCCTCTCTACGAATCGGCAACCGCTCCTGCCGTTGATGCTTCGATGGCCGTTTCGACCGTTAATATCGAAGAAAACAGCGACAGAGAACCTGTCAATTATGTCTTGCCTCCAGGAGTCACAAGAATCACAGACCCGGGACAGCCTCAAATTCGACAGCAAAATGAACAGTCCCTTTCCATGAAAATTACCAACCTCGCTTCGCAGGACGCAAGAGCCATTTACAAGACAACAAGCTTCGATTTGAGACGATATAAAAAAGTCGAACTCTTCGTACATGCCGAAAAACCGGTCGAAGACGTAACTAATCTCGACGACGGAGAACTGTCGGTCTTCATCCGCTTAGGCGCCGATTACAAAAACAATTACTACGAATATGAAGTTCCGCTCAGCCTGACGCCCTTCGGAAGCAAGACGCGCGATGCCGTATGGCCTGCGGATAACAAAATATATTTCGATCTCGAAACATTCACCGACCTGAAACTCCGCAGAAACCGCGCTAAAAGCAACGGCGAAAGCGGCATTACCTACGCCTCTTTATATTCCGACTACGACCCGAAGAACAGCAAAAACACCATCCGCGTCATCGGCAATCCATCTTTCTCCGACGTGAGAGTGATTATGATAGGCGTCAGAAACCATTCCAGAGATATTAAAAGCGTGGAAATATGGGTAAATGAACTGCGCGTTTCCGACTACGACGAAACGGGAGGATGGGCTGCCAATGCCAATGCACATCTGGAAATTTCGGATTTTGCAGTCATCAACGCAAACGGACTTCTCGAAACCGCAGGATTCGGAGGACTCGACCAGTCGGTTGCCGAACGCAACATGGAGGATTATTCACAATTCAGCGTGGCCACTACCGTGCAACTCGGAAAGTTTTTCCCCGCAAAAGCAAAAGTCTCCCTGCCGCTCTATTACGCGCGCTCACAGGAAAAAATCGCACCCCTGTACAACCCCACAGACCAGGATATTTTATTGAAAGAAGCCCTTAACAACGAAACCGCCAAAGCCGCCAGAGATTCTCTCCGAAGCTTCTCCAACAATATGGTTACTACCGAAGCGCTGGCCTTCAACAACGTCAGGATCGACATTAAAAGCAAAAACCCCATGCCCTACGACCCCGCAAACTTCTCTTTCGAATACGCGCAAAACACCGAAATGCGCGCCAATCCCGAAACCGTTTATGAAACCGCAAAAGACTATCAGGCCAACCTCGGATACACCTACTTTCCTTATATCAAACCATTCAAACCTTTTGGAAAAATACAGAAAAACGACGGATACGCAAGGTTTCTCAAAAACATCGCACTCAATTATTTCCCCTCCGTCGTCGAATTTCAGAACACAATGACCAGGCATTACTACGAAATACAGCTGCGCGACCTGAACAATACGGATAACCCCAACACATCCATTCCCGTCTCCTTCAGCCAAAATTTCTTTTGGGACAGAGCCTTCGAGATCCGATGGAACCCCCTGCATAATATCACCCTCCACCTGACTTCCAATACCAACGCGCGCATTGAAGAGCCATACGTGCAGGTAAACAGGAAATTCAACCCCGATCAGTATCAACTCTGGAAAGATTCCGTGAAAAGAAGCATCGCTAACTTGGGCGATCCGCTGAAATATGACCAGACTTTCTCGCTGACTTACGCCCCCGCCTTACAGGCCATACCGCTGCTCAACTGGATCAACGCCGCCTTCTCCTATCAGGCCACATACAACTGGGAGAAAGGCGCATTCATCGACCAGGAGACGAATATCGGCAATTCGGTCAGAAACCAGCGGAACCTCTCGGCGCAGGCTACGTTTAATTTTCTCTCCTTATACAACAAGAATGATTTCCTGAAAAAAATAATACAAAAAGCCGCCGCCGTAAGAAATACGCCCTCGCAACAGAGAACCACGAACGCTGCCGCGCAGTCGAAACCAAAAGCCAGGTTTGAAACCCTCGTAAAACTCAATGCCGACAGCGGCGCTATCGTACAGCACAACATGCTCACGAAAAAAGTCATCGTCTCCGCAAGAAGAGCCGACAACAACGCGCGATACAAAGTTACTCACAAAGCGCTCGACTTCGCACGCATACGCATCACCAACAAAGACACCGTCACGCTAAAAATCTCCGTTATGCTCGCGCCACAGAAGGAGGAAACCTTCATGTATAAAATGGCGGAATACGGAGCGCGCACTTTGATGATGATACGCAACGCCAACTTCAATTTCACCCGTTCCGACCAGATGATGCTACCGGGATTCCACCCCGACGCCGGCGACTGGTTCGGACAAGCCGCCACTTCCGCAGGACGCGCTCCGGGTTGGGGATTCGCCTTTGGAGACGTCAGGCGCTCTTTCATCGACGAAGCCAACGATAAGGGTTGGTTTGAAAAAAATACAGCCAATATCACGCCGGCAATGATAAATGCCACCATAAACATGGCCGCCTCTGCGCAAATAGAACCCCTGCCGGGACTGAAAATCAATCTCAACTCCGAATACAGAGATTCTAAAGACGCCGAAATCCTGTTCATGTATGCCGGAATGCCGGAAACAAGAAGCGGAAGTTTCCAGATGACGACCATCGGGATGAAAGGAATCTTCAAAGGACTCGGCGATGCGGGAGACAACTACAATTCGAAAACATTCAACAGGATGATGAATAACCGCAACGTCATCGCACAGCGCATCAACGACAAATATGAAGGCGCCATCTATCCCGACGGAGGTTTCCTGGCAGGAACTGCCTACGCGGGACAGCAATACAGTCATAACGACGGCGTTGCCGGACTCAATTCGAGCGACGTCTTGATTCCGGCATTCCTTGCGGCATACACCGGCAAAAATCCCGACAAAATCGCACTGACCGCTTTCCCTTCCATGCTCAGCGCATTGCCGAAATGGAACATTACCTACGACGGACTGATAAATTTGCCCTTCGTCGCCAAATATTTCCGTAACATATCTTTATCGCATAACTACATGGGCGTTTACAGCGTGGGAGCTTACACCTCCTTCCTCAACTGGGTGAACGCCGGAATCGGAGGAGACCTCGGATACGTCAAAAACGCCGAAACAGGCATCCCCGTTCCTTCAATGGGATATGAAATCGCATCCGTTTCGTTGACCGAAAGTTTCAGTCCGCTCATCGGAATCGACGCCACGCTCCTCAACAACCTTACGGTCGGAGCTAAATACACCCGCAACCGCGCTACCAACCTCAATGTCGCCTCCTATCAACTGATTGAAACCCTCGACAACAATGCCACCGTAAGCATCGGATACAAATATGCCGAATTTAATAAAATATTAAAATTAAAAAAGAAAGGCGACTTCAGCAACGACCTTGCCGTCAGGCTGGATTACAACTACAGGAAGACAATCGCTCTGATACGAAAGCTTCAAGACGGCTATACACAGGCCACCCAGGGAACGATGACCAGCGCCATGCAGTTTTCCGCCGACTACGCATGGAGCAGGAAAGTAAGCTTCAGGGCTTTCTACGACCTCCAGATAAACCGTCCCCTCGTCTCAAGCTCCGCCTATCCCACCTTAAATGCCAGCTATGGCGTAAGCATTCAGTTTTCTCTCGACCAGTAAACGGACGTTCCCTTCCATTGAAATATATCTTTCGGAAAATCATTTTACGTGTACGTAAAATGATTTTCTGTGTAACCTGAGTTCGACGTAAGAAAGGTATAAAAAAATTTGGTAAGTTGGCTAATATTTCTTATTTTTGTATCTAATAATCAACATTATAAATAGAAATTATGGCACAACTTACCACCGACAAAATTACTGAAATTTATTGTATTGC
>JAITJX010000035.1 GCA_031278765.1 Tannerella sp.
ATACCGTTACCAGGTTTTCAGACATTAAAGCGAAAGTGCATGATATCGCCATCTTGTACGGTATATTCTTTGCCCTCGACAGACATTTTTCCTGCCTCCTTAACAGCCATTTCCGAGCCATATTTTATGTAATCGTCATATTTAATTACTTCCGCGCGGATAAAACCCTTCTCAAAGTCGGTATGGATCACACCTGCACACTGGGGAGCCTTACTGCCCCTCCTGTATGTCCATGCCCGAACTTCGTCGGGACCGGCAGTAAGAAACGTCTCCAGCGCAAGCAACTTATACGCCGCCTTAATGAGCCGGTTTACGCCCGATTCCGACAAGCCTGTTTCCTTTAGAAACATTTCCCTTTCTTCGCTGGTCTCCAGCTCGGCTATCTCACTTTCTATCTTTGCTGCAACAACCAATATCTCGGCCTGCTCCGTCAGCGTCGCACGGACTTTCTCCACATAAGCGTTGCCCGATACGGCGCTTGCCTCATCCACATTACATACATATAATATAGGTTTGTTTGTCAGCAGGAACAAATCGCGCACCGTCTTTTCCTCGCCTTTACTGGAAGGTTCGACCGAACGGGCATTTTTGCCCTGTTCCAGCGCCTGTTTGTATTTGGAAAGCGTTTCATATATTTGCTTCGCCTGTTTATCGCCGCCCGTCTGGGCTTGCTTCTGTATCTTCGCTATACGGCTGTCGATAGTTTCCAGGTCTTTGATCTGTAGCTCGCTGTCAATTATCTCCTTATCGCGGATGGGATCAATGCTGCCATCCACATGCACTACGTTACTGTCGTCGAAACAACGCAATACATGAATGATTGCATCCGTTTCACGGATATTGGCAAGGAACTTGTTGCCAAGACCCTCGCCCCTGCTTGCACCTTTTACCAGACCTGCAATATCTACTATTTCCACTGTGGCGGGGATAACACGTTCCGGCTTACAAATCCTGGAAAGTTCGTTCAGGCGTTCGTCGGGGACGGTTATTGTACCCACGTTTGGCTCTATCGTACAAAACGGAAAGTTTGCAGCTTGTGCCTTTACATTAGAAAGGCAGTTAAACAGCGTCGATTTGCCAACATTGGGCAGTCCGATAATTCCACATTTTAGCGCCATACGTTCGATTTATGTAGTAACCGCGTTTGCCGCTACTTTCTTACTGTGTTCAATAGATTGAAGCGCCAGGTATTTTTCGCCAAAGTTTTCGAGGTTTTCCCGTTCGGTATCGAATCTGTCCAAATGCTCTTCTTCTTCGATAATAAGGTCTTCAAATAGCTTCTTTGTCGCAGCATCGGATGCGTCTGAGGCCTCCTTTGCCCACTGATTGTATTTCACGATAGTGTCTGATTCCATTTGTTCGGCCTTTTCAATCATTTTCTTCACATCGTGTATTTTCTCCACCTCAGATGCAGTCTTCATCTCCACCTCGCCCTTTAGAAAAAGCGTACGTTCAGCAAGACGTTCCACGTGCATCATCTCGGCTATAGCCGTTCTCTTGAAATAACTTGACAACAGGTCATACCCTGCATCGTCCAGACGGAAATGAAAATACATATACTGATTTAAAGCCGTCATTTCATCGGCTATTGCCATATTTAGCAATTCAATGCTTTTGTCTCTTTTTATCATAATTTTATTTCTTAAAATATTTCTGCAAAGTTAATATTAAATTTTAGAATTACATACAAATAAACAAAAAAATATTTACGGTAATTAATAATTAACGGTTAATAATTGACAGTTGTTTCGTTGTATCTTCCTGAAATGATATAAATAATCTGCTTCCACCTGGAAGTATTTACTTCCAGCATTGGGAAGTATTTACTTCCAGACATCTGGAAGTATTTGCTTCCAGCATTGGGAAGTATTTGCTTCCAGATGACAGGGCAAAATAATACCGGATGAAGGAAGTCTCCAACATCCGGCAGTCAAAATACCCAAAACAACATTTTTTTTTATTTATCTGCTTATGGAAGGGCTATCGTGAAATCTGATTTTACTTCACGTATATTTTTAAGCAGTTTACTTGCATTTCCTACACTGGATTGTGTACGTATGACTATACGATATTCTATCTCTGACGACAGAGGTTTTCCGCACAGAGAAGAAATGACGCTTGAGGTGTTCTGTGCAATGTTATTCATGTCTTCTTTTATACGTGAACCGTCTTCTACTGATTCGTAGTAAATTCCTACATTGTTAACATTTTCCTCGTCGGAGACAATCTTCAGTCCTATGCCATTTAAAACGAAGATTCCGCCTGGCGTGATGTACATATCGGTTGTACCGGACTGTTTGTCGACGATGTTACCGATAAATCCTTCATTTTGTTCAATTCCGTCAAATTGAAGTTTGACGGTTTCTTTTAAATATTCGCGTATTCTCGTTGAAAGACTGATCAGGCCGTAAGGATAAAATCCTTCGGGGAGATGTGTTTCGTGACCATCATATTCTCCCGGCGTACCGACCCTGAGGCGGAATACAGGCGTATTGATCTTGTATCCGTCGGCAGCAAGATAGTAAATCAGTTCCATTCCTGCCGTCATGCCTTCTTCTATTATCTTTGGCGAGGTAGTAATGTTGTACATTTCCGCTTTTGACGCGATTCCATGAATGTCTAATTCGGGCTGATATACTGCCCGCAGATTGTAAGCTTTTTTCGCTTTCGGCAGATATGCCGGGAAGAATTTCACCGTAATACGGTGCATCACATCTTTTAAGATAAAGTCTAATGCCATTTTTTTGTAATTTTAAAACATGTTAATAATTAAATTGTTGATATTGTATAATATAAGATAATCTTATTTTTATATTTTCTTATTTACGTTCGACTTTTTTGCATTTCAGGCCACAAAGATAATAATTTTTTTAAATAATATATAATACTGCTAAAAAAAAGTGTTAAATGTTTTTTTATTGGTTTTTATTCTTCTTTCCCGTCGGTTTTTGAATTCAGGTCTGATTCTTTTATAAAAAGCAATTTTTTTATTTTATGTACTTAGAAATCCGGAATTTTCATGTAACTTTGCAGCTGTTATTTAAAATAAATAAAAATATGGAAATAGTAGCAAGCGGAATACGTCCAACAGGAAATTTACATCTCGGCAATTATTTTGGCGCAGTAAAAAGTTTTTTACAGATGCAGCATGAATATAAATGTTATTTTTTTATTGCCGACTGGCATTCACTTACAACGCACCCATGTCCTGAAAACCTTCGTCAAAGCGTAAAAACCATTCTCTCGGAATATCTTGCATGTGGTTTAGATCCTGAAAAAGCGACAATTTACGTTCAAAGTGATGTTCGTGAAGTTGCGGAACTGTATTTATACCTCAATATGAATGCATATCTTGGCGAACTTGAGCGTGTTACGACATTTAAGGAAAAGGTGCGCGCACAGCCGGATAATGTCAATGCAGGATTACTGACGTATCCCTCTTTAATGGCTGCAGATATTATTGTGCACAGAGCAGTTAAGGTGCCTGTAGGGAAAGATCAAGAGCAAAATATGGAAATGACTCGCAAGTTTGCCCGCCGTTTCAATAATATATACGGCGTGGAATATTTCACGGAGCCTGCTTCGTTTCATTTATCCGAGAAGGCTGTGAAAATTCCTGGTCTCGACGGTTCGGGCAAAATGGGTAAGAGCGAAGGAAATGCTATTTACCTTGCTGACGATGAAAAAACCATATATAAAAAAGTAATGCATGCCGTAACTGATTTTGGCCCCACCGAGCCGGATAGCATAAAATCGGAAGCGGTTCAAAACCTGTTTACAATGATGGAGGTGGTATCGGAGAAAGAGACTTACGATTTTTTTAATGAAAAATACAATTCGTGTGCAATACGTTATGGAGATATGAAAAAGCAGTTGGCGGAAGATATTAATAAGTTTTGCATTCCTGTCAGAGAACGGATAAAAGAAATAAGCGCTAATGAAGCATATCTGGAAAAAGTCGTAAAAACCGGCGCGGAACAAGCCTCTGCAAATGCTTCGATAACTTTAAACGACGTTCGCAGGATTATTGGATTCAGTTGTTTTTGATAAAAATTGAAGTAAACGCAAGTTTCTTCATCACGATTTTTTTTATACATTTGCAATCTCAAAAAAACAGGATAAAACTATGATAACCTTTCTTTTTTCAATTGCATTGCTGGTGGTTGGATATTTTGTTTACGGGAAAATCGTTGAAAGGAGTTTTGGCATTGATGTGACATGCCAAACGCCCGCTGTCACCAAACGGGACGGCGTAGATTTCCTTCCAATGAAACAGTGGCGGATTTTTATGATTCAGTTTCTCAACATTGCAGGTCTGGGACCTGTTTTCGGCGCAATAATGGGTGCGAAGTTCGGTGTTTCAGCGTTCTTGTGGATTGTATTGGGTTCTATTTTCGCAGGCGGTGTTCACGATTACATGGCAGGAATGCTTTCACTCAGAATGGGGGGCGCCAATCTTCCCGAAATTCACGGACGATTTCTCGGCAAAGGAGTAAAAAACTTTATGATTTTCTTCATGGTAGCGCTCATGATACTTGTCGGCGTAGTATTCATTACCGGTCCCGCCACGCTGCTGGCAGGACTGACGCCTCATTATTTGGATGCGATTTTTTGGATAGCAGTCATTTTTATCTATTATGTTCTGGCAACGCTACTGCCTGTCGACAAAATTATCGGTCGGTTTTATCCTTTTTTCGGTATATGTTTGCTCTTTATGGCAGTGGGCATTTTGAGCGCGTTGCTGTGGCATTTCCCTGCTTTGCCTGAAATTTGGAACGGATGGTCAAACACACATCCGCAGGCGGCGACGAATCCGATCTTCCCGATGATGTTTATTTCTATCGCCTGCGGTGCAATTTCCGGTTTTCACGCCACACAGTCGCCTATTATGGCGCGTACGATGACCAACGAACGGCAAGGACGGCAAATCTTCTACGGCGCAATGATTCTCGAAGGCGTTATGGCATTGATTTGGGCGGCGGCGGCGATTTATTTTTTCAATACCGAAGAGGGAAAACCCGTTTTTGAGTCGGGAACGAATGCAGCCGTGGCAGTCAATTCCATAACGCGAAACTGGTTAGGCAGCTTCGGTACAATCCTGGCAATTCTCGGTGTGGTTTTTGCCCCGATAACTTCGGGCGACACGGCTTTCCGCTCTGCAAGGCTCATATTGGCTGATTTTTTTAAACTGAACCAGCAACCGATTGTCAATCGCCTGCTGATAGCCGTTCCGCTGTTTATAGCCGCCTTGGGGATATTAGTTTACAGCATGAAAGACAAAGATGGTTTCGACCTCGTCTGGCGGTATTTTGCATGGGCAAACCAAACACTCGCCCTTTTCACGCTTTGGGCGGTGACGATTTATCTGGCAAAGGCAAAACGCCGGTACATCATCACGCTTATTCCCGCACTGTTTATGACAATGGTATGCAGTGTGTTTATTCTCATTTCGCAGAAAGAGGGTTTCGGACTGCATATCGCGCTTTCTTACGGCATTAGCGGGACGCTTACGGCAGGGATTTTGGTTGGGTTTATTGTTTGGAAAAGGAAAGACAGGAGGGTTAAAGCCTGTCTTGATATTCCTTAGTCATCAAATCTTATTTGTTTTCAAACTCGCTCGAAATGACTGCGAGTTTCATAAAATCTTGATCAGTTCTGATTTTTACGCCACCGGGTATGAGGCTGTTCATGATTTCGGATGTCAAGTAATAGTTGGTTTGTATTTGTGTATATGTACGTATTACGGGTATAACGAGCAAATTCAAATCTTTTTCCGGCGATTTCTCAATATGGCTTTTCAATAAAGCGCTTATATTTCCAAAATTATATAGACGGCGCAACGGGTTGTATCCATAACTGGAAGAAGTGTAGCGACTAAGGTTATAGGATAGAAAACAGGATTCATTGTCTTCGATTTTTCCATTTTCAAAGAAAGACTTGACCGAATCTTCGTGTATCAAAAGCAGATATGGCGGCGGGGTGTATGCAAAATCCCATTCGTCTATCGGGAGATAGTGCAGGCTAAGCGTAAAATCATTGATATACCGATTTTTGACATCAGTAATTTTTTCTATTTCAGTTGCCGGAACAGTCAATTTTGTGCATACTCCTGCTGGCGATTTGATATATGTATGCGTATTATTCGGAACAAACAAATCAGCAATATCGTCGTTTTCAAATCTTGAAATCTGAATTACTTCTTTCGAGTTTGTGAAAATTTCCGCCGTGCGAATCAATGTATCTCTGTCCAGCGAATCTTTGGACATGTAATTGTAGAATATTCTGAGAAATACATTTTCGCCTTCCGTCAATATCAGGTTGCCGCTTCCGAAAGTTGTTGTAACATAGACGCCCGGGAAAAATTGATTAAAAGATTCCTGCGATGAAAATGCAGATTCCTCCTTCATCGTCTCATCATAGAATTTTTGTCCCAATTCCTGCGGAATCTTAATTCTTATGTTGTGCGTATAATATATACCTCCGGGAGGAAGCGTGTCGTATATACTTAAATCATAAGCAGTATATGTTTTTTGCCCTAATGGTTGTGACATATTGCAGTAATTTCCAAGATGGTCATTCGTGTAAAAATTTCTTTTAAGAGGTTTATTTACTTCATATACGGATGCTTGCATCGGTATTATCGAATCTCCGAACCATGACGAACCTGCATACATGATTACGACCTCCATGGAGTCGATCTTGCCTTCGTATGGAGTTTGTGCAAATTTAAAGTTTTCTTGGCAATAGAACTGGCATATAAAATCGGCTTTTAAGTTGCCGTACAAAGGATCGTACATTTCTCCAAACAAGCATTGAGTTGTTTTTGCATATACGGAATCAAGTCGGACGGTTTGCGCAGTTATTGTAACAGTGTCGGTTCTTACGGAAATAATGTCCTCCGGAAGCAAAACCGAAATTCCTACTTTTGTCAGATTATCGTTGCATGAGCAGAGTAACAGACTTGTCGATACACAGCATAAAGCAACAAGTTTTTTTGTCATTTTCATATTTTATCTTATTTTTTTGTTTTGAGAATCACATCGTAAAAATCATTATAGGCGTCGATATAAGATTCTTCACCTTGGTATGGCAGAAAAGGCTTGTTTATTGATTCCATAAAATCGCTTACTTTTTTGCATATTACGGGACTTCCTTGAATAACGCCGTCGGAAAATTGGATAGCCAGACTTGAGATTGCCGCAAAGTCGGTCGATTCTTTGATCAACTTCAAATCTCTGTCGGAAATGGAATCAAGTTTCATCTTTGTTATAAGATCTTTGTTCAAAGATTTTTTGAACGCATCGTCATATATGGAATATACAATTTTTGTTTTGTTGAAGCAGGGTTCATCGGAATAAAACCTTTTTAAATAGATGGGTGCAAGCGCCGACAGACATCCGTGACAATGAACTATGTCGGGTATCCATCGCAATTTCTTGACTGTCTCAAATACGCCTCTTACATAGAAAATCGCCCTTTCGTCGTTATCTTCAAATTCGCGGTCGTCTTCGTCCGCAACAATTGCCTTGCGATGAAAAAAATCTTCGTTATCAATAAAATAAATTTGCATTCGCGCCGATTGTATCGACGCGACCTTAATAATCAGCGGATGGTCGGTATCATTAATTATCAAATTCATTCCCGAAAGACGTATCACTTCGTGCAGTTGATTTCTTCGTTCGTTTACGTGTCCGTATCTTGGAAGAAACGTCCTTATCTCCCTTCCTTTTTCTTGTATGCCCTGCGGTAAATTACGGCATAATCGTGCAACATCGGTTTCCGGTAAATAAGGAATCATTTCCTGAGTAATGAATAATATTTTCTTGGCAGCCATTCTTTTTGTTTAAAAATCGTCGCAAAGATAATAAAAAATGAGATAAAAATCAAATTTAATTACAATAAACCTGTAAGAAAAATCAGGAAATGTTTATTTTCCTCTGAAAAAAACACGAAATCTTATTTTTATTTTGTTGCTTTGCGGTCTGATTTGAAGTATTTAATGATAAGTTAACAAAATTATGAGAATGAAAATATTACATTGCATTAAAAAAGTAAGAAATGTTTTGGAAGAAATGCGTAGAGATGGAAGGAGTATCGGTTTCGTTCCGACAATGGGCGCTCTGCACGAAGGACATATAAGTCTTGTACGGCGCTGTAAAGCCGAAAATGCCGTATGTGTAGCAAGTATTTTCGTCAATCCGACGCAGTTTAACGATAAAAAAGACTTGGAAAAATATCCCAGAACGCTGGAAAAAGATTACGAAATGCTGGAAAAAGAAGAATGTGATATGGTTTTTGCACCTTCGGAAAAAGAAATGTATCCCGAACCGGACACACGAGTGTTTCACCTTGGTCGCATAGCCGAAGTAATGGAAGGAGCCTGCCGGCCAGGACACTTTAATGGTGTAGCGCAGGTTGTAAGCAAACTCTTCGATATTGTAAAACCAGACAATGCTTATTTTGGAGAAAAAGATTTTCAACAGGTTGCGGTTATTCGAGAAATGGTGCGGCAACTTGACTGCAAGGTAAACATCGTGTCTTGTCCGATTGTCAGAGAGGCCGACGGATTGGCGTTGAGTAGCCGAAACCTGCGTCTGACGCCCGAACAGCGTCAAATAGCGCCGCTTATTGCCCGTACATTAAAGGAAAGTCGTAACTTTGCGCCTGCAATGACGGTCGAAGAAGTTAAAAAACGGGTTTGCGACACGCTTCATTCCATACCGCAACTACGGGTTGAATACTACGAAATAGTCGATGGAAGAACATTGGAAAGTATTGATAAATGGAATGATACGGAAAGTCCGACAGGCTGCATTGCCGTTTTTTGTGGAGAGATAAGATTGATTGATAATATAAAATACATTGATAAAAAATGACAATAGAGGTTTTAAAATCAAAGATTCACAGGGTAACCGTAACGGAAGCCAACCTGAATTATATAGGTAGCATAACGATAGATGAAGACTTGATGGACGCGGCCAATATGATTGAATATGAAAAAGTTGCAGTACTGAATAATAATAATGGCGAGCGATTCGAGACATATATTATCAAAGGCGAGCGCGGTTCGGGTGTGATTTGCCTCAACGGTGCTGCTGCACGCAGGGTGCAGACAGGAGACATTATTTTGATAGTCTCGTATGCCCGTATGGACTTTGAAGAAGCAAAACACTTCAAACCAACGATTATTTTCCCTGATACGCGAACGAACAGGTTGAGCAGGTAAAAAAAGAGACAACGCAGTAGAGAAACGGCTTACCGTGTCTCTACTGCGTTACGGAGTATGTCGGCAGCGTACTGCGATTGCGGCATATCAATCAAAAAATACGGTATGTCAGCTGAATTCCGAGCACAGGCCACCATTTAAACAAGTCGATATATTCGCCGAAACCGTCTACATTATTGATGCCTTTACCATTTATCGTGCCTATCTGTTGTCCGTTCTGTTCGATGCTGAAATCACCCTGGTAAAGAAGACCTAATTCAAATTTAAATCCGATTCTATGTCTGGTAACCGCATTCCCCAATCCTAAACCAAAATACGGTTTGACGGTATTTTCTGAAAGAATATCTACTTTTGACTTTCCTTCGGAAAAATCAATCTCACGTCCGTCTGTAACAATCGAAGGCCATTCGTACCCGCTTTTTAACTCGGCCGGATCATCATTGCTGTCCGAAAGGAATCCGTCCGCATGTATTCTGTTTGTGCCGACGAATGCTCCGGCCGTAATATGGAATATACCTTTCGGAACAGGATGAAAATCAATCAGCAGATGCCCGTGCACAAAACTGATTTCCTCTTTCATTCGCAAATCCGGAACATAACCGAATGCTGCATACAGCTCTCCACCGTCGTCGCTTAATGAAAAATTATTATACGGCACATTGTATTTGAAATAATCCAGACCGGAACGTACTTTGAGATGTTTATTCAACGGAGTAGCTAACTCAATCCCCCCTCCTAACGTGGATGCCCGCAATGCTACATTCAGATGACTGAAAGGGGAATATTCCTGTGCGGTAGCTGGCAGCGAATAAACCATTCCCATAATGATTATGCTTCTCATTTTCAATGAAAAGACAGATAAAAAAAATTTACATTTTTTCATAATGACTAATAATTAATTGTTTTATTTTGATTCAGGCCACAAATTAAACTGTTTTTTTGAACTCATGCAAATTATTCTCCGTTAAAATTTTAAATTTCTCCTGAAAACGGCAGGATATTTGTTTCCTGTCTATCGCCCTGCTAAACACCCTGCGCGGGGAAAAAAATAACAAACTTACACATGGAGCACAGGGCGCACATAAAAATCAATTCGTTCACAATTATAAATATTAAGCATACTAAAAAGTTTTTTGGTGTACTAAAAAACTTTGGGAGCATGCAAAAAAAGTTCTTCTGCCTTCCGTGCTCTTCCGGCGGTATTCACGAAAATCTTCCACTTTGGAATTTGAAGTTTTCCAATCACGAAAAAGACGCTTTTTGAGGATTATATTTCGGAATATATGCTTTCTGTTCGTCCGGTTGTATATACTTTTGTACTTTGTAACCCGGTTATATATTAATTAAAAAAAACACAACAATATTAAAAATAACACTATGAAGCAAATCATATTGAAGAAGAAAAGAAAAATCAGAATTATCGAAAAATTATGCTTTCTGACATGTTTGTTCATGTGTCTTTCCAGTGCTTACTCTCAGAAGACAGTCACAGGAAAAGTAACGGACACAAGGCAGGAAGCCTTGCCCGGTGTAACGGTAATGCTAAAGGAAGGAACACAAACGAATGGAACGGCCACGGATATGGATGGAAATTACAGTATTGTCGTATCGTCTGACGATTCGGCGCTTGAATTTTCTTATTTAGGATACAAATCGCAATCTGTAACCGTAGGGAACCGTACAGTAGTCAATATTGTTATGGAAGAGAACTACACGGCGCTGGACGAAATTGTCGTTGTCGGTTACGGCGTCCAAAAGAAACTCCATTTAACGGGATCGGTTTCCCAGATAACCTCAAAAGAGATTGTAAAAGTTCCCGCGCCCAACGTAACGCACACGCTGGTTGGGAAACTGCCCGGCCTCATGTCAAGCCAGAATAACGGAGCGCCCGGCGCCGACGGGGTTACATTCCAGATAAGAGGCCTGTCTTCGTGGACCGCCACATCGCCGTTTGTTTTGGTGGACGGTATTGAGCGCGATTTCAGCAATATTGACCCCAATGACATCGAATCCGTCGTCCTGTTGAAAGACGGGGCGGCTGCGGTATATGGTTTTAAAGCGGCGTCAGGCGTAATCCTGATAACGACAAAAAGAGGAACGCAGGAGGAACTCAGGCCTGCCATTACGTATTCCGGATCCGCTTCATTCTCGAGAAATACAAAACTCCCGAAGTTTATGAACGGAACCGAGTACATGCAGTGGTATAACAAAGCGCGCGAACTGGATGGACTGGAACCTAAATTTACGGAAGAAGAAATCGCCATGACCCAAAACGGAGATCCGACCGACGGCTATGAGAACACAAACTGGATGTCGCCTATGGAAAAAAGTTCTCCCATGCACCAGCACAACATACAGATAAGAGGCAGTTCGAAGAATATAAGATATTTCCTGAGCGGAGGATTCAAAGACCAGCGCGGTTTTTTCCGTGACTTCAAGCACCAGACGACAAACTTGCGCTCCAATATCGACGTGGACGCGACAAAAGACATTACCGTCTCCCTGGACATAGGGGCTACGCTCGTCCGTTACTACCGGCCCGGAGCAAATTCCTATTCCAACCAGGAATACAACAACATTGTCGGCGTGATGATGTACGCGCTACCCTTTATACCCAAAGAATATAACGGATATCCCGCTTCAGGATACCGGGGTGGCGCAAACCCCGAATATGCCAGGGACCATTCGGGATTTCACAAAACCGACAACAATATCGTCCGCTCAAAAGCCAACTTTGAATTCCGGGTACCGGGAATAAAAGGCCTTAAAACATCCTTCCTGATGGCTTATGACTTTGCCGACAGCGACGGCATGACGTTTTCCTACGCATATAAACTCTATCAATACAACTTTTCATCCAAAAGTTACCAGTTGACCAATGCCATGAGCCTGATGGAAGATGGAAACATGTATGCGGGAAGAAACAGATCGTCGAAGACCGTCATCCGACCTTCCATCAACTATGCCGACACGTTCGAAGATCATGATATTACGGCGTTGTTCCTGTTGGAAAGAACCGAAAACAGGGAAAGCTCCATTGCAGGAACCCGTTCCGGATTTGTCCTTTTTGAAAATCCGGAACTCGATTTCGGCGCTCCGTCGGGATCTACATATACAAATTCCGGCAGTTCGAGTAAAACCGTAATGGCCGGCTGGGTAGGACAGTTCAATTACTCATACGCCTCCAGGTATCTGGCCGAATTTGCATTCAGGTACGACGGTTCCTACAAATTTGCCCCCAAGTATCGCTGGGGATTCTTTCCGGCAGCGTCTGTCGGATGGCTGATTTCGGAAGAATCTTTTTTTAAGAATACAGTCTCCGGCGTCAACAAGTTGAAAATCCGGGCTTCGGCAGCCAAACTAGGCAATGACAATACACCACAGGATTTGTGGCGACGACTTTATGTCGCCGGAACATCGGCGCCCGTAACATTCGGCGGCGCGGATTACAAAATCATATCCAACAACAATACCTACCTGGCAACTGATATCACGTGGGCCAAAACGGAAACTTACAACGCAGGACTGGAATTTTCGCTATGGAACGGCCTCCTGAGCGGCGAAGGAGATGTGTTTTATAAATATACTTATGACATCTTACAGGACGTCGCATCCGTATATCCTCCTTCTCTCGGAGGAAATTATCCGCAAAGGGAAAATTCAGGAGAATTTGAAGCAAAAGGTTTTGAACTTCAATTGAAACATTCAAATGTCGTACGCAACTTCCGTTATGACTTGACCGGAAATGTTTCATACGCTACGAACAAGATTTTAAGCAGAAATCAGGCTGAGAACATATTGCCCTGGCAAGACAGGATCGGTTCTTCCGTCGGCGATATATGGGGATACAGAGCTATTGGCCTGGCCCGTACACAAGAGGACCTGGACAATGCCCCCATCCCGCCGACCTCTTCCCTCAGGCCACTGGAACTCGGAGATATTTTATATGACGACGTAAACGGCGACGGGAAGATAGACAGTAAAGACATGGTCAAAATAGCAGGAGCCTCAATGCCTAAAATGATGTTCTCACTCACGGCCGACCTGTTCTTTAAAGGATTTGACTTGTCGGCACAATTTCAGGGCGCCGCTATCACAGACAAAATGTTATGTGGCACATGGGAAAACGGGGCGAATGACAACACTCCCCTGACAAGGCCATTTTACGGGAACAGCGATAACACGCCGCTATATCTGATCGAAGGAAGCTGGAGACCGGATAATCCCGACGGGAAATATCCCCGTTTAAGCAGCCGCGCCGACTATGGAAAGAGCGGATTACTGTCTTCTTTCTGGAAAGTGGACGGCTCTTACCTGCGTCTGAAACAGTTGACGCTGGGTTATACGCTATCACAAAGACATTCCGCCAAAATAGGATTAAACAATTTAAGACTGTACGTTGCGGCAACAAACCTGTTTACCCTGACGTCATTTGAATATCTCGACCCCGAATCCCCTAACGTATTGCAAGGATATTATCCCCAACAGAGAACCGTTAGTGTCGGTTTAAATATTGCTTTTAAATGATTTTAAAAAGATTAACGATATGAAAAAGATTATAACAACATGTATTTTTGCCGTTTTGTTTCTGCTTCCTTCCTGTCTGGACGTTGATCCGCCCGGAAGATACGGAGATGATCAGGTCTGGGAATCTTCCAGAAATCTGGATTTTAATATAAAAAGTTTCTATTACGATGTGTTGCATCACGGATATGTCAGTGAAATATCCAGTCCGTCAATATTAACGGACGCATTCGGCGATTTGTTGAAATATACCCGTTACCAGGATGGAAACAGTGCAAACAGGTTTTTTTCGACAACTAATTTTATGAGTGAGGAAAATACTCTTTCACCATGGAGCGACTGGTACACGCGCATAAAAAAACTGAATGATTTCCTGATCGCAGTCAATGAAGGCAACGGAAACAAACTTGACCCGGAAGAATTAAATCAGAGAGTAGGCGAAGTGCGTTTCCTGAGAGCGTTCCTGTACCAGGATCTGACGATCAGGCATGGAGGCGTTGTTTTACGCGTCAACGAGACACGGCTCGACGGGCCGGATGAAGCCCAAAAAGCGCGCTCAACAAAAGAAGAATGTTGGGATTTCATCATTGACGAATATGAAAAATCCGCAGGATTACTTCCGGAAAATTGGTCCGAATACGGCAGGCTCACAAAAGGCGCCGCCTGGGGCATGATGGCTCGCGCCGCATTATATGCCGGACGCTGGGACAAAGCAATTGAAGCGGCAGGAAAAGTAGAAGAATTAGCTGCCGACGGATATTATGAATTGCTCGAAGATTACGGCAAAATTTTTACCGTGCCTGACAACAAGGAACTGATCATACCCGTCTATTACAGCCTCAATAACGGTCATGCGTTTGACCAGACCGCCTGTCCATCCGGAGACCAGTCTGTGTTCGGAACCATATATATCGGCGGTTTGGTTTCGCCGACCGACGAATTTGCCGGAAGTTACGACATCAAAGTAAACGGGATATGGAGAACTTTCAACTGGGACGACGTAAAAAACGGTTCGATAGCCGATCCGTGGGCAGATAGAGACATCCGCTTCTATCATACCATTCTGCACAATGGAGCAGAATGGAGAGGCCGGGAACTGGAACTTTACGTTAATGGCGCAGACGGATTTCTTCAATATTCCGAAACCGGAAACGAAAGCATGAGAAAATCCGTTACCGGATACGTCATCCGTAAGTTTCTAAGTACGGATGTTGACTACCAGTCTGTCAATAAAAGCAAAGAATACTGGATAGAGATGCGCTATGCCGAGATACTGTTGATTTTATCTGAGGCTCATGCAAGGAAAGGCGACATGAGCGCCGCATACGAATATCTGAATAAGATCCGTAGACGCGCCCAGTTATCCGACTTAAGCCAAAAACCGAACTGGGAAGGATACCTGAATGACCTGCAAAAAGAACGCATCTGCGAACTTGGATTGGAAGGACACCGCTTTTGGGATTTGAGGCGCTGGGGCATTGCAACCGACGTCCTTAACGGTTCGCGTACCCACGGTATAAAGATAACCAAAAACGGTAATAATTTTTCATACGAACGTGTTGACGCCGACGAAAAAGATCGCGTATTCCCCGAAAAATACAACATCTTCCCTATCCCTTCTACCGAAGTAAGAAGAAATATACTGTGTACACAGGATGACATTTGGAAAAACAGTTAAATACGAATAATTATGAAACTTAATATATTTTTATCAGGATTTTTATTTTACATAGCCATATTCATATCGTGCAAGGAAATGGATCTTGTCGATTACGAAAGCAAGAACGTAGACAAAGACTTGTTTTCCATAACAGCGTATTTCAATATGGAAAGAACTGATGGCGTGGTCGCGGAAATTGATCGAGCAAATAAAAAGATAATATTCAATCTGCCATATTACGCTTCGGATACGGAACCCATTTTATCTAATGTAGATCATCTGATCTTGTCGGCCAATCTGCCAGACGGCGCCATTTTGACCCCCAAACTCCAAATGGTGCGGGATTTAACAAACCCCGTAACGCTTACAATAAAGTACGTAAACTCCGAGACGGAACAATATGAAATGTCAGCCAAACTAATTAAATCAAACGAGGCGAATATAATCAGAATGACCTTTTCAGGACTTATGATCAACTATTCCATTACAGAAAAAGACGGTGAAAATAAAATATTAATATACAGGACATCATCAGTCATATACAACATCTTGAAAAATATGGAAGTCCGATTTACCGTTTCGCCGTGGGCCACAATAAATGTTGAAGACGGCGCCGCCATGGACCTTACCGTACGGAACAGGATAACGGTTACGGCTCAGGACGGGACAACAAAAGACTATTATACGGAGATGGTCGATCCCGAATATGTGCCGTACGGCGAAGTCGGGCAAATCACCTGTCTGTTCGGATGGCAAACAACACTGAGCAACCCGCACGGATTTGCGGGTAATTCAAACCGTTCGCTGGCCGTTGTGGAGGATGAGTTGATTGTGGCAAACGACAATGGTAATTTCCTGCGATTCAACCGATATACAGGCGAATTACTGAACAAAACCGTCAGAACTCCGGATGTGGCTCCATACCTGACGATGGCTATCGATTCCGACGACAAAGGAACACTGTTGATGACCGTATTCGCCATGCTGGGCAATGCATCCCATTCCCAAACGGTCGATTTCTATGTATGGAAAAATGGCCTGGATAATCTGCCGGAAAAGATATTTTCCAAACCGGTAGGAGAAGTCATTACTTCAGGAGATATCGGACGCACGATTTCCGTTAAAGGCGATTTGTTAAACGGCAAAGCCGTCATCGGATTGATCGCCAAAACCCTGAAACAAGGATTGATATATCGCGTGGAGAATGGTGTTGTTACCAATCCTGATAATCCCTGGCGAGGTAATTATAGCGTCGAATTTAATAACAACGGAAAACTGATACCTGTGGACACGGAGGATAATCCGTCATATATTTTGTCGGGCATTGTCGGCAGAATACAGTATTACTGTACAACGAGTCCGGCAAGTACGCGAGCGATAAATCCGGCAGGCAACTGGTGGACGTCGGACATCAAAGGAGCTGATTACATGGAATTTAACGGCGTGAAAATGCTGGCCGTACAAAACGGAGTGTGGGGAACGAACAACGCCGATAATTATAACAGACTGGTTGTCGCAGATATAACAACTTATGCCGCTAATGCGTTTGACTCCAAAAGAATCATGGATAGCCGGCTGCAAAACTTCGATCCTAATTTCACCGGCGCTCAAAATTCATCACTGACCGGTATGACATCCTATTACCATTCCAGCGGCATAATAGGCAATAACGGCAACAAAAATGGAGACGTATGTTTCGGCAAAAACGAAGACGGTTCGGCTGTTCAAATCTATATGCTGACAACAGGGCACGGAATTATTGCTTATGATATAAGTCGTTTTGTCCCCTTCCAATGACACAGATTATAGAATATGACATATAAAATATTTTTATTTATTTTATCCGTAAACATCTTCGCCGCATGTTGCACAGGGGAGGAAAAAAGCCGAAACGATCTGCAGGAACCGGCGCTCATTCAGGGTGACGCCATAAGAGGGTATCGTCAAGTTCCGGTTCTGGATATGGTTTTAATTTACCAGGGCGGCGTGCAACGCCCTGACTGGACCGTCAGCGAAATGTTCCCCTACGTGCTTCATACCGACCAGGTGAACAAGAAAGACTGGTTCTTTGACGGGTTTCTTTTTCTGGAATTTCAAGACGGCAGAGGTTATAACTTCAACCCTGGCAATTCCGGCAACCAGGCCCGCAAGCAGGAATGGGAATGGCTTGCCAGTCGGCATTTCGAAGACGGTAAAGCCATCAAAGCGCTTAATTCCTGTATTGCCGAAGCAAAAAAAGAACTCGGTGAACCGTCTTTCAAACACAAAATTGTCATCGGATTGCCAGAGCCTTTTCCGAATCAAAAAGACTGGGGCGAGATAAACGGCGTCCCGCTGGATTTTTCAAAACATCAGGATAGAATTGCAGCTTGTAAATGGTACATTGACCTGCTCACTCAAAAATTTGAAGCAAGCAACCTGGAACATCTTGAGCTTGATGGCTTCTACTGGGTAAGCGAACAGATGAAAATCAACAAGTTTATAACGGCGCTCGCCGGCGATTATATCCGGGAGAAAGGGATGAAATTCTACTGGATTCCCTATTACATGTCGAACGGTTACAGCCAGTGGAAAGACTGCGGTTTTGACATCGCCTACCTTCAACCCAATTATTTCTTTGACAGGAAAATCGGCGACGACCGCGTACGTAATGCCTGTGAACTGGCTTTCACGCACAATATGGGAATGGAAATGGAATTTGACGCCAGGGCTTTGGCCGACAATACGGACTGTCGCAGAGACAGGCTGATGACCTATATCAATACATTCAAAGACCAGGACGTATTCAAGAACTCGTCCATTGCTTACTACGAAGGAGGACGCGGCATTTATCAATTCTCGCGCTCTGTTAATCCCAAAGATAAAGAGATGCTCGATCTCCTGCACTCCACAGTAAAAGAACGTCGGGCAAGGATATTGGAGAGCACGGTTTACATGCAGGATTTCAGAAAAGAAAAAACGCTTGATGAAAAAATATGGAATACGGGGAATAAAAACAATCTCCAAATAACTCCGAACGGACTGGAAATATCCTCCGGAGGAACCATTACCAAGTTCAACACATTCGGAAAAATAAACCAGACTTACGGACGTATGGAAGTAACGGCAAAAATCCTTACCGAAAACAAAAATACAAAAATACGGATACACCTCTTGCCTGCCGAAGAAAAACTGGGCGGCTGGCCGGCAAGCGGAGAACTGTTCCTTGCATGTTACGACGGCGCCACTCCGGCGCAAGTAAGGGTCGGCGCAAATACAGGCCGCATGAACGAGAATCAAAACAACATCAGGGAATCCGTCTTACAATGGGGACGCCCAATATACTCGGAGACGCATACATACGTCTGCGAATGGGAAGAAAAGAGAATCACTTTTTACATAGACGGCATGAAAGTAAACATCCAGGAAGATCTGTTCGACAAACAATATTCTAGCTATCCCGAATTTTGGCCATTTAATGAAAAGTTCTATTTTGAAATAAGCGTTTTCTCCGACTCTCCGCAACCGGCTATATGTATTGAATCCCTTAAGATCAACAAGTGATGAAAAATAAGCGAAACTTTGAAAATTAAATTCTTTAACGTATGAAACAAATAAAAACCAGCCTGTTCATAATTTTGCTCGCATCCTGTATATGGTCATGCGGCAATAATAAGGAAAACGATCTGCCGGATACCTCGGAAAAAGAATATATTCTTAATGCGGAGGTAACAAACAAAGCAAACGGAACGGCAGAAGTAAATAACAGCGACAAGCGGATAACCGTAAGAAACATAAAGAAAAAAGAAGGATGGCATAACGTCAGGATAAAACTGACCCTGGCACAGTTCGTATACATGATTGATCCGCTGCAGCAAGAAAACGAATATAACCTGACCGGAAGAAACATCCGGATAAAAGTACGCTACGGTGCGGCAGGCGGTAAAGAAATCGCCTACGACATCAGCATTGAAGAAGCAGGAGAAAATGAAGTTGATCCCCAAACAAAAGGATGGACAGAAACAACCGAATTTGGCCCTTTGCCGGAAGGCATACGTATTTATATGTCGCCCGACGAACTGCTCGGAAAAAAAGTCAGGGCATGTATTGCTGTTGTCGATATGGTTAAAGGCCATAAGTTTGTTATTCATGGCGGTGAAGTGGATGGACTTAGAACTCCCGACGATTTCTATGAAGAGAAAAAATCGCCGCTAATCATTAACGGCTCCTATTTTTACAGCACATGGAACGTCGGCCTGCTGGTGAAAAACGGGAAATTCATACGCGCCAACAGCCGGGAAGTAGCCCGCAAAGGTCCTGACGGAACAGATGTAACTTATTATCCGACCCGCGGCGTATTCGGTCTTACCCAGGATGGGACATACAGGGTAGACTGGGTCTATACACTTGATAATATAACATACGGATATCCACAACCTTCGCCCGTCGTACCCGGCCAAACGCCTCCGCCGCCACCTTCATCCGCATATCCCGCAGAAGGAGAGGAGATGACATGGCAAGACGCTATTGGCGCCGGCCCCGTTCTGGTGAAAAATTCGGAAATCCGCAACACCTGGCAGGAAGAAATATTGGATGACGAAGGAGGCATACAACCCAACAACAATCATCCCCGTACTGCAATAGGCATCACGGAAACTTTGAAAATGATTTATTTTGTATGCGAAGGAAGAAATGCTACGCCCGATGTACCCGGAATGACAACCGGAAATGTAGCGGAAATCATGCTTGAACTGGGATGCACGGATGCATTAAACCTTGACGGAGGAGGCTCAACCTGCATGATCGTTAATGGAAAGCAGACAATAAAAACAAGTAATACCAACGGAGCGCAAAGGGCTGTAGCAACTGTATTGGCCATTGAATAATTAATTTTCATTCCGCGTCTGGTGCATAAACGAAGGCGAAAATACCGTTAAAATGGCCGAAAAGGCGTCTTCCCGTTGATCCGGAATCAAAATCGCCATAGCGTTGAATATTAATGCATTATTATTATCCTGTACAAATAATATTTGCCCTTGGATGTCCCCGTCACTCCATTACTGAAACTTATCACTCATCCGGTCGGAAAGGAAACAGCCGGATTTGCCCCCTGTCAGCGGTTTATTTTTATGGTGATGCCTGCAAAGGAGGAAGAGGTGGTATGTCGCAAGAGAGGATTCCCCCGCGTTCTTTATCCAGAAAATGAGAAAAGAAATCGCAAAGCATTCGATTGGAAAATTCATCCGGACGATGCGTTTCCCTGTTCGTCATGGCAACCTTGTCCCTGTATCCCAGCAAGCGGTTGACGGCGATGGTATGATTCAACGCTATCCAACGTTCCGGCGGGTCGTCGGTGCCTCCGGAAACGAGGAACGGACGAGGCGCCATCAGCGCATGAAGTTCATGCAAATCATATCCCTCCTCCCGTAATTTCATATACAGTCCGTGAGCAGGATTTTCTTTCGTGATGACGCCCCTTTCCCTCCAGGGCGGAGCGTGGTAGCCCAGATAGTACGGTTCCCAATAATTGATACCGGGACGGGATTCGTCAAACACGATGCCAGGGTCAGACCATGCAGCGCAGGCGAACTTATCATACAAACAGGAAGCGAACATCGCCCATTTCCCTCCAAACGAATGACCGGCTATACCGATGCGCGCAGAATCAACATCCTTAACTTTTGCAAGCGCTTGCCAAGCATTGGCGGCCGCATAAGCCAGCATGGAAAGCGGCTGCACACGGGATTGACGGATATCCGGGTAAAACAGGGAATAGGTCTTTGCCTGAGTAGATTCCGTTGTTCCGACGGATAAAGTGACGAAGCCCCTTTGCGTCAGTTGGCGGGCAAAATCTCGGTGCGGCATGTCGCTTTTCCCGACGGCAGTCTCCGGCTCGTAGTAAACGGTTATGACGGCCGGCTTTTCACCTCCGGTTTCCGGAATCAGTAAATACCCTGTTGTCTGTTCGGACGGCGTCCAAAAGAATTTGACTTTATATTCCGTATAGTCCGGATAGAAAACCGTGTCTATATACGACAATGTGTTGCCATATAATATTTCCGGCCATTGTCCCAACATGTTTGTCCACGTGTCGTAGATTTCTTTCCGGCGCAGCGCCCAGTCCTGGGGTGTTTTCACCGTATCCCCGTTGTAAAACACAAGAGGCGACCTGTAGCTCCCGAAATTGTCTTCATACTCGGCCGGAGGCGTAAAGAAAGGCGCTATGACAGGCCAAAGATTCTTTGTCCTCTCCTGTCCTGCAAGGGGATAATCCCATACATTAAAAGCCAGCAGGAATAACAGGGTTTTGCTGTGTATCTGTGTAAATCTCATTAAAGAATAGGGCAAGTTGGCCGATTTTTATTGTCTTTATAACTTAAAATTAATAATAAATAATAATTATGGTGCAACTTATCACCGACAAAATTACTGAAATTTATTGTATTTCAAACGATTTATACAAGGAATTTTCAAATGTGACCAAAAACAATATGAACCTGAGTTCGACGTAAGAAAGGCATAAAAAAATTTGGTAAGTTGGCTAATTTTTCTTATTTTTGTGTCTAATAATCAACATTATAAATAGAAATTATGGCACAACTTACCACCGACAAAATTACTGAA
>JAITJX010000055.1 GCA_031278765.1 Tannerella sp.
CTGGTGGCAAAATACGCGGTTGCCGTATTTTTCGATGCCGGCGGCGGGCGATTTCGATATGATGCAACCGCTGTTCAATCAATATTTCGAGATGCTTCCGCTTTGCACAAGCCGCGTCAGGAAATATTTCGGACACGGCGGCGCCTACTATCCCGAATGTATTTATTTCTGGGGCGACGTGTTTCTTGAATCTTACGGCTGGGAATCGTGGAAAACGCGACAGGATAAATTGCAGAAAAGCGGCTATCACAAATACGAATGGGTCGGCGGTCTCGAACTGGCGTCCATGGCGCTCGAATATTACGAATATACCGAAGACGCCGGTTTTTTGAACACGAAAGCCATCCCTCTTGCAATAGAAGTCCTGAGATTCTTTGACGAACATTATACGACCGGCGCGGACGGCAAGCTGTTTATGAGTCCGTCGCAGGCGCTGGAAACGTGGTGGGATTGCGACAATCCGACGCCGGAGCTGGCTGGAATTTATGCGGTGACAGAGCGGCTGGAACGATTGCCGGAAAATGCGCTGACGGCGGACAGGAAAAAATTCGTGTCGGAACTGAAGCAGAAATTACCCAAACTCCCGCTGACGAAATCGCCGGATGGCAAAATGATGCTGGCGCCGGCCGGGCGTTTCGAACAAAACAGGAATGTTGAGAATCCCGAACTCTACGCCGTTTTTCCGTTCCGGCTAATCTCTTACGAAAAGCCGAATGTCGAATGGGGAATCGAGGCGTTCAAGCATCGGCGAGATCGCGGCGCATTCGGTTGGCGGCAGGATGACGTTTTTGCATCTTATCTCGGTTTGACCGACGAGGCGGTAAATCATCTTGTTCAGCGAGCAAGGAATAAACATAAGGAATCGCGTTTCCCTGCTTTCTGGGGACCGAATTACGACTGGATTCCCGACCAGGACCACGGCGGTATCCTGACAAAAGGCGTTCAAAGTCTCGTGATGCAGTGCGAGGGCAAACGGATTGACCTTTTTCCGGCGTTTCCGGCGGCAAACTGGGATTGCGAATTTAAATTGCACGCCCCGTACAATACAACCGTCGAAGGGAAACTCAAAAACGGGAAAATAACGGAACTGAAGGTATCGCCGGAAGAACGCAGAAAAGATATTCACGACATGTTAAAAGACATAACGAGTCATGTGGGTAATAACGCAACAGGGGCATGTCTCAAAAAGGCGATTTTAAACAATTTACCCCCTCCACAATGTATTGTCGAGGGGGTAAAGTTGCAAATTCCGGGCTTTTGAGACAGCCTCAGGCGCCTGTTACAAGCTGCTCGTCAGCAGCAGGAAAAAGACCGGTGGCTGCTCTAGTACAACGGACGAACGGCGGGTTGGAACGGACAGGTCTGGCTGTATTTAAAGGTAAGGATTCGGAATTTTAAAGAATAACAGGAATTGTAATTTTATGGTAATAATAAAAAAGAAAAGAATATGACAACACGACGAAAGTTTATTAAACAGTCCTCTGCAATTGTTGCAGGAGGACTTCTGGGTGAAAACCTGTTTTCCGCTTGTCAACCAAAGGAAATTGTCCTGACCAACCGGTCAGGTGTGCAGTGGCGATGGGAAGATATTCAGTTCTTCCTGAGAAATACGGAAGATGGAAGAACATTGCCCCTTCCAGTCGCCAAAAGCAAACGCACGAGCGACTATTCCGCCGAGTTTTCGGGACAGACGAAGGTCGATGGCGTTCCGTTCACATTCAAACTCAAGGCGACGATTGATGAAGATGCTCCGGTAGCGAGTTTCACGCCTTCGTGGGAAGTCGAAAAGGATATCAAAAACTGGGAAGCAGGCATCGCGTATCAGAAGGACTTTTCCGGAGAATGGCGGGCAGAGTCGTACCCCTTTGCCGGAAACAGCGACAAAGTCGATATCAATCCCATGCGCTACTGCGGAATACCGGGCGCACTGGTGTACAGACCTGACCTTTCGACCGTATTTCTGTTTGCTATCGACAGCCGCTCCGATTATCTGAATCCGACAACGTGGACAGGGAAGACACGGTTCGTGTTCGAAAGTGGAATGACGGCACCGACATTCTTCGCCTGCGGAGGGGAAATCGCTGCCGGCACAAAATATGAGTTTCCGCTACAAGTGTTTATCGATCATTCGGGTAAATTCACGACCGCAGTTCCGAATATTGTCGAAGCGTGGATGAAAACGGTTGACTACAAAGTCGAACCGCTCTTTGTTCGCACGCCGCAAGAGTTTTTCGATTTAACGATTGACGGACGGTTGAAGGCCTCCTTTTGGTTTGAAGGTAAAGGATATGAACATCATCGAGGCACGCCGTTTATCTATGTCGGCAACAATCCGTATATTGCTTATTTTGAGTATTTACTGTACAAAAAAACAGGTAACAGAGTTTGGCGTGACCGGGCATTTCAACAGATAGACTTTACGCTGAAGGGACAGTTAGCCAACGGTTGCCTGCACACTTCCTACAATATCAAAGACCGCGGCAAGGCAGGCAAGAAAGGCGAGTTTGTTTCGTGGGATTGGGGACACAATGGTTACAAAGTCGATATCAACGCATGGGCGGCGAGGTACATTCTGGAAACGTGGAACGCTGTCAAAGAACATGAAAATCTTGACAAAAAAGAATGGTACGACGCCGCGATTCGTTCTCTTGACTGGGTTCTGAAACAACAAAACGAAGACGGCGGTTTTCCGCAATGTGTTGACATGGACACGAACGGCAATGAAACGAAGAAATCGCAATCGGTTGTTTGCGGTCGCTTGATGGATGCTTTCCCCAAAGTTGCGAAAATTACAGGCAATGATATTTACCTCAAAAAAGCATTGGAGGCGGAAAAATTCATGTGCGAAAAAGTGGAAAGCCGTTTTTGGTACACTGGAGCGCATCCCGATTTGCCGCCGGAAGATTTCGAGCAGGACAGCGTCTATGCGGTCGTCGAATACTGGCTCGATAAATACGACCGGACAGGCGAAAAAGACGCGCTTGATCACGCTGTCGCCAATGCATATTATGCACTGCTGTATTGGTGTCCGAAACAGTTGAGTTGGGTGACAAAACCGACGCAGTGCGCTCACAGCGAACAGCAGAACTATAATCAGTATTCCGTTTATAACTACGGCAACAGGAAAATACAATGTCTTGACCGCTTGCATAAGGCGACGGATAACCGCTTGTTCGAACAATTGAAAAATCGCGTGATGCAGATCTTCTTCGCCACGCAGATTACCGATGGAGAATACAAAGGTTCTGTTCACGAAGCCATTGCCGACCCATGGCTGGAACGCGGAGCCAACTATGATTTTACAATTGACGGTACACGCGGACGTAACAGTCCGTACACCAGCGAACTTGTATCCGATATGATGATTCAGTTAATATACCTGGGATTAGTGAGATAAAAAGAATGGGCGTGTCGCAAAAAGGCGATTTTAAACAATTTACCCCCTCCACAATGTATTGTAGAGGGGGTAAAGTTGCAAATTCCGGGCTTTTGAGACAGCCTCATGAGACGACTATGAGGTGCCGTGGATGATCGGCTTAGCAAACGACACTTGTTTAAAGATTGGGATCCTAATTACAAGGCGAACAAAGCCCGTCGTGATGAGGGCATGGTCTTCTTCTACCAGCAGGAGGCGAACGCTATTGTAGTGCTGTGATCATTTTGACAATAAATAAATTATGATATAATCAATAAGTTATGACAAACAAATGCAGTTTTATTATTTTAGTTGCGCTGTCGCTGTTGATGGCGTCGTGCAGCAGAAAAGAACCCGCCCGATGGGTGAAGTATGAAAACAATCCCGTCCTTGGCGGCGGCGATTTGGGGACGGTATTCGATGTATCGCTACTCAAGGAAGATGGAGTTTACAGGATGTATAACTCGTGGCGACCAAGGAAAAGTCTAGCCCTGTCGGTCAGTGCCGACGGCAAACAGTGGAGCCTGCCGGAAATTATTCTCTCACCCAACAGTGAGACGGATTGGGAAAAAAACATCAATCGTCCGGGCATTGTCAAAAAAGACGGCGTCTATCATCTCTGGTACACCGGTCAGACGCACGACAGTTCGCGTATTGGCTATGCCGTGAGTACAGACGGAATTAATTTTACCCGTCAGAGTGCCGAGCCGGTACTGAAACCCGAACTGCCCTGGGAAAAGGTTGCGGTGATGTGTCCGCATGTAAATTGGGACAACGAAGAAGGCGTATTCAAGATGTGGTATTCCGGCGGCGAACAGTA
>JAITJX010000169.1 GCA_031278765.1 Tannerella sp.
GTTTTTGTCGCAGTTGTTTACGCAAAATACGAATTCTCTCTCCGGCAAGAATATTTTTACTCCGAAAATCTCAAACTTGCTGCATAACTTAAAAAAAAGGCTGCCTCGCTTTTGAGACAGCCTCCGTCATCAGCAAGGATGAACGACTTGACACACCCGCCCAAAAAGTGCGGTGGATTTCCCACAGGGCGCAATTTTCATAACCGCAAAGTACCTGCGGTTATGGAAGTTCTTTGATTGCGGATTTCAGGTGAAAAAATAAATCCGTTATTCGATTTTTTTTCTCACATCTTTGAGATAGTCTTTCATGCCAACGGAGTCTTTTTTATCAATTATGGCCTTCAGCAATGTCAGTTTTTCCTGAATACAGTCTATTTGTTTTGACATATACGGATTGAAAAGGATTTCGGTCAGCAAATAATCATCTTCCGACAATAGTCCGCGCGCAATCTTTATATGACGTTTAAAGGTTGTTCCAGGTGCATCCTGATGCACCATTGTTGCGGCAAAAACAAGCGTAGAAGCAAAAGGAATGCCAAGCGAATAGGCAACAACACGGTCATGCTGCTCAAAAGTATAGTCGAAAATATTCAATTTGAGTTTGCCATACAGGTCTTTAAAAAAAATTCGACCGAGATGGTCGCCTTCCGATATGATTATTGTGTTTTCTTTTTCGAGATTGGCAAGATTGGCAAAAGTAGGTCCAAACATCGGGTGCGTCGAAACATACGGTAAACCACATTTTGAATAAAATTCCTGCAAATTGGTTTTTACCGAAGCTATGTCTGAAATAATACAGTTATCTTTTATATGAGGTCTCACTGTTTTAAACGCTTCAATGGTGTAATTAAGCGTTACGCAGTTGATCACCATATCCGGATTGAAATTCGGAATTTCCTCGGTTGATTTCATACGTAAAGCATTATAAATAAAACGCATACGCTTGTGGTCTTTTTCCAAAACCGCTACTTCATGGTCGAAACTCAATAAATCGCAGAAAAACGTTCCCATCTTTCCTGCTCCCAATATCAAAATTCTCATATGTTTATCATTTATTATATTCAATCATCTGTAAACGAACCGATTCCTCATGAATTGCACTAAGGATTTTCTTCACAAATTCAGGATTCAAATCCAGCGTTTCGCCGGCTTTGCTGCGTTTATCAAGTATTTCTTCATACCGCGGAGTTTGCAGAATTGGCATGTTGTGTTCTTTTTTGTAAATACCTATTTCGTGCGAAACACGCATTCGTTTGGCGAGCAATTCGAGCAAATTTTCGTCAATACTGTCAATTTGGCGACGAAGTTCAGCAATATTCTCAGTCGTTTGTTTTTCCTCTCTTACGGAAAGCATGTTTATCACATAATCAAGCACATCTGGTGTTATTTGTTGCGCCGCATCGCTTAATGCTCTATCCGGATCACAATGAGATTCAACGATTAATCCATCATAATTCAAGTCCATTGCCTGTTGTGAAATTGGCGCTATCAATTCCCTTTTCCCACCAATATGGCTTGGATCGCACAAAATGGGCAGGTTCGGGTATCTGCGACGCAATTCGATGGGGATATGCCAAAGCGGTAAATTCCTGTACATATTTTTATCATACGAACTGAATCCTCTGTGTATAACGCCTATACGCCGTAATCCGGCACCATAAATACGTTCAACCGCCCCGATCCACAGTTCCAAATCAGGATTTACCGGATTTTTTATCAGGACGGGAATGTCGGCGCCTTTCAGCGCATCGGCTATTTCCTGCATGGCGAAAGGGTTAGCTGATGTTCGAGCGCCGATCCAAAGAATATCAATTCCGGCTTTCAACGCTTCAAAAACATGATCGCGCGTAGCAACCTCTGTTGCAACATACATTCCAAGTTCCCGTTTTACTCGTTTGAGCCAGCGTAAACCTTCCGATCCTACTCCTTCAAATCCTCCGGGTTTGGTTCTGGGTTTCCATATTCCTGCCCGAAATATTTTTATTCCTCCGGAAACAAGTTGCTTAGCAGTATTTAACACTTGTTCTTCCGTTTCGGCACTACACGGTCCGGCTATAATCAACGGTCGTTTGTCGTCAACGTCCGGTAGCGTAATGTGTTGTAATTCTAACTTCTTCATATATTTTTTTAATTTTAATTCTCAACTCTTTTCAGCGCTTCCCGCAGCATTTTTTCATTGCAACAAAGCGAAATCCTTATATATCTTTCACCGGCGCTACCGAAAATAAATCCGGGAGTAATAAATACGTTCGAACTATATAACACTTTGTTTGCCAATGCTTCACCATTTTTTTCATTATCGGGAATCTTGCCCCAAAGAAACAAACCAACCTGATTTTCGTCATACGTACAATCCAATGCTTTCATAATTTCACCTGCCAAAATCCTCCTTTTCCGGTAAGCTTCATTGTTTTTGTCATACCATTCTCTTTCGGATTTAAGAGCTTCAACAACAGCAGATTGCATAGGTCTGAACTGACCGGAATCCACATTGCTTTTTACGCGCAAAATCCACTGTACAAATTGCCGGTTTGAAGCGCACATTGCCATACGCCAGCCAGGCATATTGTGTGATTTACTCATGGAATTGAGTTCAATACAAATATCTTTTGCGCCATCTATGCTTAAAATGCTGATCGGTTGTTCATTCAAAATAAAACAATAAGGATTATCGTTGCAAACCAATATGTTATGACGTTTTCCAAATTCAACGATACGGGCATACAATTCCATGCTCGCATTTGCGCCGGTGGGCATATTCGGATAGTTTGTCCACATTAGTTTAATCGGCAGTTTTCCGCTACTCTTTCTCGCCTCAACAATTTTTTCGAGTTCTCTAAAATCGGGATACCAACCGTTTTTTTCGTCAAGACGATATGAAATTACGTCTGCGCCAATGAGTTTGCTTACAGACAGATATGTTGGATAACCCGGATTCGGAATCAGCACGCCGTCACTCTCGTTCAGAAAAGCCATGGAAATATGCAAGATTCCTTCTTTCGAACCAATCAGGGGTTGAATTTCACTTTTGGAATCCAGTTTCACTCCAAACCATTTCTCATACCAGCCGGCAAACCCTTCCCGAAGTTCCGGAATACCAATATATGACTGATAACCATGCACATCTCCTTTCCGAACCTCATCGCAAAAAACATTTATTGCTTTTTTTGAGGGAGGCATATCAGGGCTTCCGATACCGAGGTTAATAACATTTTTCCCGGAGACGTTCATTTCCGCCATTTCCTTTAATTTCTTCGAAAAATAGTATTCTTCTACCTTACCTATTCTATCGGCAGGCTGAATATCAAACGCTTTGCTTTCCTTCCACATACTCTCCCAAAATTTTTAAATCTTTTGTTAATGGCATTATCGCATCTAACGCCTGTTTATATCTCATGTAATCATCGAAATTCAAATCTACATAAAACATATATTCCCATTCTCTGCCGATAATCGGCAAAGACTGAATTTTTGACAGGTTCATATCGTAAAACGACAGAATCGTAAGCGCTTTCGAGAGACTTCCCGAAGTATGAGGTAACGAAAATACTATCGACGACTTGTTTTTTTCGACACCTTTCAACAATTTGTCTGCGTTCCGGGTATCTGCAAGTACAAGGAATCTCGTAAAATTCCGTTTGTTCGTTTCAATCCCTTCCGCAAGCACATTAAGACCGAAAATTTCGGCGGCCGACTTGCTGCATATTGCAGCCTGACACTTTACTTGATTTTCAGATATCCATCTGGCGCTTAAGGCTGTATCTTCTCTCTCTACTATCTTCACGTTTTTCAGCGTTTCCAGATAATCGGAGCACTGCATCAATGCGATAGGATGAGAATTGACATCCGAAACGTCTTCTATCGCCGTTCCGGGCAAAGCAGCAAGCGTGTGAGAAATACGCAGTTTATATTCGCCCGTGATGTAACAGCCGCTTTGTCGAATCAACTCATGATTCTGCAATAAACTGCCTGCAATGGTGTTTTCTATCGCCATAAGTCCGATTATCGAAGATTCCTCGTGCATCGACTTTACAACCTCTTTGAACGTATTGCAAGCAATAATTTCAATATCCTCATTATCAAAATATTGATGCGCGGCAATATCATGATACGAACCGGCGATTCCTTGAATAGCAACTTTCTTCATACTTTTTATTTTTTTTATCTTTTATTCAAAAAAAAATCCCGCCCTTTTGATGAGGCAGGATTTCATATTATTAACATCTTAAAAAATTGTAATACATATAAAATTCCTGCCTTCACCTGTTAAAGTAAAAGTAAAAATAATAATATGTACCAAATAAATTTTTCATTATGTATGACATTTCGGCTGCAAATATAAAGACATTTTTTGAAATAACAAACAAATTGAATTTTTTTTGAAAAAAAATTCTTATATCTCCCGTCTTTTGTCTATACAATACATCACCGTGTCAATAGCTAATTTCTTATGTACGCGAAAATAGAATTTGTATTCAGGAATTAATTGATTGATATATAAAGGTATATCTATCAAATCCCGTTTTTTGTGATAAATGCTTATTCCAAGTGTCGGTCTGTATTTTTTTATGGTTTGCTCTGCTCCTTTCAAAGCTTCCAATTCAGCACCTTCGATGTCGAGTTTAATATATGTTACCGGTTCGCCGGCGGTAATATTGTCTATCGTATCTACTTCAATACAGTTATCCGATTTTTCGTTAATCATAGAAAGCATACTTGCGTTTTCGACAAACGGCAATTTGCCCGAATAATTGTAAATTCCTTTATTGACAGATTCAATATCATTCAGTTTCTTTTCGGAAAGATATACCGTCAGTTTTTTGTAGTTATTTCTGTCCGGTTCGATAGCCCAAATCTTTTTATACTTGTTGCCTGTGGCTCTTAAAAAGTCTTCTATCGTATCGCCGATAAATGCCCCGCAATCTATATATGATTCATTTTCAGAAAACTTAATAATATCTGACGGAAAATATTGCGTTTTATCAAAAACCGGTGGCAAGAATTTCATGTCTTGACGTGTTTTGCTCAACAAATATGCTATGTATGAATCTTTCGAACGCTGGTCGGCAAGATGATTGTAAAAACCTTCCAAAAATTCTCTGTTCTCCTTCACAAATTCTTGTGTAATTATCTCCATATCAAATATTTCCGATAGATAGGAAACAGAATGGGCAAATTTAAACTTTCTTTTTATACTTTCAATGCATTGATAGCCTTTAACGAAACCTGTGATAACGTTATATGCGAAAGATTTTGCATTCAGTTCGTTAACAGATATTCGCATTACATTTTTTAACAAAGATTTTTCCTCCGTAATTATAGGAGATTCTTCGTCGAAAACGATTAAATCAATATCTATGTTATTGTTTTTTAACTTTTTAATAATTTGTTCGGCAACATCGGGAGTATTGCCGTATAAAACAACGGGCAATTGAGATTTTGCAAGCGTTTCTATTACAGCTTCGTCGGTCGGTTTTCCTGCGGGTTCATACAAGTCTTTAAAATTCATATTCCTGTAAATCTTCTTAACGGTGATTGTTATTTTTGTTTGCGGTTACAAATTTACGAATAATAATTGATTAATTGAACCTTATCGACCTGAGTTCGATGTAATGAATTAAAAAAATTTAACATATGCTTTTCACAGAAAGAAACATAAAAGTTTAGCCCGAATTTCTTTTCGAGCATTGGCCGATTTATAAATTTAATGTGTAATTTGTTGATTAATAGAACAATTCGAACTGTCGGAGGGCAGGGAACGCTCAAACTTTATAGCCGGTTTTTTCTCAAAGAAACTGTATGCTGCCAGTCCGGCAAACAGGTTTATCAGAAAGTTTACCGCAGAGCGGTGTCTGGAATGTTCAAT
>JAITJX010000060.1 GCA_031278765.1 Tannerella sp.
TTCGGTTATTTCATTTGGATTGAACGCCACAGGCCGGTTGAAAATGTCGGCTTTGACGGCTCGTCCGTCTTTGAAGCGTTCCAAAGAAAGTATTTCCTGTCCGCCTGCGTCCATTTTGATTAAATCAAGATTGCGTTTGTCGTTCAGGTTTCCGTAACGGCGGGTGAAACTGTCGTAATGTTCGTTGAGTGATTTTCGCAAATCTGCGTTTTCTTTCTGTTCGGTTACCTCGTAATTATATAAGGTATGATAGGCATCGCGGACCTGAATATACATTTTTGCTTTTTGTTCTTGCAAAGTGTTTAATTTCAGTGGTTTGAAAACAGCATCATCGCGGTAACGCTGTTGCAACACGCCGACCTGTCCGTTGTCTGTCGCCATTGAGCCTTGTTTGTGGTGTTCTTGCAAACTGCCGGACCAGGGGCGCGGCTCCATTGGAAGTTCGGGTGGCTTTTGGATGGGCGGTTGTGGCGCAGTGTTGGGACTTGAGGGACTGATGGAATGATTGACAGGAGGGGTTGAAAATAAATCTAACTGTCGCGGATTGGAGGTGTGGGCTGATTTCTTCCTTTTTTTGCCTGTGTTCAATTGCTTGCGTTCTTCTTCGGTGAAGCCGAAAAGATCGTAGAGCGACATTACAGGCTGTTGGCCGGTTACAGGCGCAGCTTTGGGTTGTTGGGGTTTTACTTCCGGTTGCGGCTGTAGCTGTGGCTTTTCCGTTTTTGCGGTCATATAGGGACGTTCGGCGACAAATTCATTCCATTTGCCTTTTTTGACAGCTTCAACTGCCGCATTGATTTCCGCAAAATCTTCCGCTGTCATTTGGTAGCCAAAATCTTCCGGTTGGGGCAGGTTTTCGTGCGGCGACTGTTTTTCGGCTTCTTCCCGCATTTTATCCATTTCCTGCCAATCCTGTTTGGTCGGCTCGTATTTGGTTTCGGGCATTATATCGGCATTGTTCCAATACAGTTTCCTGTCCATATTTTTGGCAAAATCGGCGGAAAGCATCTTTTTTATATCGGCTGCCATTCCCGACACGCCGCCTTCGTGTGTATATATCAGTCCGGGCTTGCCGTATAAATCTTTGCCGACAAACGATTGGGTATGTACTATGTGGCTGGTATTGCGGAAATAATTGTTGATGTTGATACCGTTTGAAAGGGTGCGGCTTCCCACAAATGCCTGTTCTTCAGCGGTTAATAATGCCTTATTGCTGTTTTTTTGCAAAATAATCATGTCGCTGCCGACTTCCGTTCCGGCGTTGTCCGACATCAGGTTATTGGGCAAACGGATTGCCGAAACGAGGTTGGTTTTATTCATTAACCATTTTCTTACCGGCTCGTTTTGCGAGCTGTTCATTACTCCCTGTGAAGTAATAAACGCCATTACTCCGCCCTCGCGAAGCGTTTCCATACTTTTGAGAAAGAAATAGTTATGTACTTTTCGTGTTGCTTGCTGTTTAGCTTGGTCGTTGCTGTTTGTAAAAGCGGGGTCGAAAACCCTCATGTCGCCGAATGGAATGTTGGAGGCAATCACATCAAATTGATTGTCGGGACGGTTTTCTATTTCTTCAAAGCTACAAATGTGGATTTTATCGTTGGGATGCAGGTGTGAAAGGATTTTGCCTGTAAGCAGGTCTTTTTCAAAACAGACGGTTTTGTTTTGCGGGAATGTTTCCCTGAAAGCATCGGCAAATGCGCCGTTGCCTGCCGAAGGCTCTAAGAAATTGCGCGGGGAAACGCCGTTTTCTTTCAGCGTTTCGGAAATTGCCCGGATTGCTTCGGGTGGTGTGTAAAATGCCGTCAGGATAGAACTTTTCAAACTGTCGAAATACTGTTTGTACTCCCTCTCGCTCTTGGAATTGTCGCGGATAAGGCGGTGCAAGTCCGCAACCATCGGAAACATATCTATTTCCGAATTGCCCCAATATGCCCGGTCTTTTTCCGTTTCTGCGGATTTAAGGATACATTTAATTCCACCGAAACCGCAATACCGTTGCAATGTGGCGCGTTCCTCTTCCGTTGCCTGCCGTTTTTCCCTGTCGAGCGTAAAGGCTATCCGAATCGCCTCTATATTTGCCGCTAAATGTGCCTTTTTATTAAATGCCATTTTCCAAACAGATTAAGATTGTTCCTGTCAATTCGGTGTACAGCAACTCATATTCGGGCGAACAGGCAAAGTCGTCGGAGAGGGGATATTTGGCAAAAACCGCCTCACATTCGGGCAAAAGCCGGATTGCCCACAAGGGTGCGTTGGCTTCGGGGACTTCCTTTGAAAACTCGTTCCAAAGGATATTTTTCAGCGTGTCGTGTTTGGAAAAATGCAGTCCGACAAACAGGGTTTCGTTTGCCCAGTGTGCAGCTTCGAGCGGACTGCCGCCGTTTTTTATTACGTCTTCGTAAATGTCGATAGCCGCCTGATTGCGGGCGGCGATAAATTTTTCGTCGTTGAGCAGTTGCGGGTGGCTTTCGCGAAGAAAATCCGTGAGCAACAGGCGGAAATACGATAAATCCGCAGGATGTTTTTTGCTGTTCATATCAGTTAATTTTTGAATGAACAGTAAAGTTGGAAATTAAATCAGTGTGATTTGCTGATTATCAGTAAAGTGGCATGGGTTTGCCAAGCACTGGCAGGGGTTGGCATTGCCTGTTGGTTTTACCGGATTTACTTTGCCTTCAAATACTCCGTCGGTGGCATACCGTATTCCTCCCTGAAGCATTCGCGGAAATGCCCCATATCCCTAAACCCGCTTTCGCCGGCGGCTTCGGAAACATTGTATTCGCCGGTCATCAGCAGTTTGACGCTGTTTTTCAAGCGGATTTTACGGATAAACTCGTTGGGCGAAATGCCGGTCAAACCTTTTATTTTACGGTACAGTGTAGATTGGCTCATGTTGAATTGAGCGGTCAGAAATGCAAGGTTAAGGTTGTCGTTTGAAATGTTTTCTTCGATTATTGCCGTTGTCTTTTGCAAAAACGCTTCATCTAATTTGTTAATTTGGGGTGCGGGAAGTATTTTCCCTGGCTTTATGTTTCCTGCCTGCGACAGGATTTGTTGCGCCAGCTTCCGGCGTGATTCCAGCAGGTTGTTCATTCGAGCATGAAGCAGTTCCGAACCGAACGGCTTGGTCAGGTAGGAGTCGGCGCCGCTTTTGTAACCTTCCGCCTTGTCCTGCGTGCTGTCTTTGGCGGTGAGAAGTATGACGGGAATATGGCTTGTACGCACGTCTTCCTTGATTTTACGGCAGAGTTCGATGCCGTCCATTTCCGGCATCATGATGTCGCTTACAATGATATTTGGAATACGGTTTTGCGCCAGCTCCAGGCCTTCCTTCCCATTCGCTGCCGGCAGGGTTTTGTATCGACCGGAAAGTGACTGGATGATATAATTGCGAATGTCGTCGTTGTCCTCAACAACGAGTACAATGGGAAGCGAATCTTTATTTTCTTCCGTTATATTATCCTCCGGATACTGCTCGATTACATCTGCCGGTTTTTCCTCTCTGTGCAACGAATCCGCATAGGTATTGTTCGTCAAAATACGGAACCTGAAGGTTGTCCCTTCGCCTTCCCTGCTTTCTACCGAAAGGATGGCGCCGTGCAGGTCGGCAAGCGATTTGACAAGCGCCAGCCCGATGCCCGTTCCCGACACCTGATGGTTGCTTTTTACCTGATAATAGCGGTCGAAAATCCGGGGTAAATCGTCGGGACTTATTCCGTGGCCGGTGTCGGAAACGCAGATTTCGGTATAATTTTCGCCTTTTTCATTAACCGAAGAAAGCGCGAGCGAGATTTCGCCTTCGGGAGTATATTTTACGGCGTTCGACAGCAGGTTGTTGAGGATTGTGATGATAATTTCCGAATCATAATAAAGCGTCGTCCTATCTGTTTCAGCTGAAATGCGAAACTTTACCTTTTTGTTGCGGTTCAGCTCCTTGTAGCGCAAACCGATTTCCGTCACCAAACGTCCCAAATCGCCGCGGGCAACGGTCAGGCGGCGGTTCTGCGTTTCTGTTTTCCGAAATTCAAGGATTTGGTTTATCAGGTTCAGTAGCCGGGTTGCGTTGTCGTGAATAAGTTTAATTCTGGAGTTGTAATAATCCGGCAGCTTACGGTCGTTCAAAAGGTCTTCGAGCGGCCCCAGAATCAGCGTAAGCGGTGTGCGCAGCTCATGCGTGATATTGGTGTAAAAGCGCAGCCGTTCCTGATTCAATTCCTGTTCGTTCAAATTGTTGCGTTTCTCTATTTCCAGCGAACTTTCCAAATCCAGCCGGCGTTTATAGAAGCGAATCACGCCGTAAGCCAGCAACATGGAAATTATTAGATACAGTGTTTTGGCATACCATGTACTCCAAACCGGGGGCGAAATGAGAACATTCATTGTGGCCATGTGCTGCTCGTCCCACTCATGGTTTCGTAAACGCGCCTTTACTTTGAACGTGTATTTGCCGGGAGCTACATTGCGAAAAGTAACCTGATTCTCGCCTTGCGTATTGTGCCATTCGTTGTCTAAGTTTTCCATCAGGCAGGCATACTCCACTTGTCCGTATTGCGAATAATCGGGAATTGAAAACGAAATCCGGAACGTGTTTTGATTGTATGGAAGAATCAATTCCCCGTTCTTATAAGTAAAATTTCCTTCTTCATGCCGGTCGGGAACAGCATTCGTAATATGCACAGGCGCAACGTCCCTGTTTTTGGCAACTTCTGCCGGATTGAAATAGCAAACGCCGCCAAGCGAACCGAAATAAAGCGTTCCATCGGCAGTGAGGCAGGCGGCGTTTTCGATAAAATTGCCGTTCGGGACGCCGTCGTGAAAATCATAATTGGCAAACTGCGCCGTTTGTGCGTTCCACAGCGAAATACCGGAGTTGGAACTAATCCATATATTTCTTTCGCCGTCTTCGTGAATGGCGCGGATAAAGTTGTCTTTCAATCCCTGACGGTGGTTGTACAGTTCAAATTTGCCGGGCGATTCCGTGTCTTTGATGTAGCCAAGTCCATCGCGGGTGGCAATCCAAACGCCGCCTCTACGGTCAATATATAAACTATTGACGTCATTTGAGCAAAATCCGCTTTTCAGGGTTAATGTTGTAATCAGTTTATTTTCAGTATTAAAAATGGCAACGCCTCCGCCATAAGTTCCAACCCAGAGCTTGCCTTGCCGGTCGCGTAAAATGCCGTAAACCGATTTGTCGGGCAGTAAGGCGTCGATATTTTCCTGTTTTTCAACACTCCCGTTGCCATAAGTATAAATGCCGTATTCCGTGCCAATCCATATTTGGTCGTTATCCTTGAAAAAGGTGATAATATCCACATTTTGAATATCCAGCGTGATGCGTTCGATACGGTGTGTCATGCTGTTGAATTTCAGCAGTCCGTCGTCGTACAGTCCAAGCAGGATATTGCCGCTGTCATCGCCCTGCATTGCGAAAATCTGCGTATAAATCCGGGCGCTGTAAGGCGATACATCGAATGTTCGCACTAACCGATTGTTTTTGAACAATGCAAGTTCGTTTTCGCTGCCCGCATAAAGCTGCCCGTTTTTGTCTTCGTAAATGCTAAAAACGGGTTTGTTTTTCAACGCATAACCTTTTTGAGCGGCGTAAGGAAGCGCACGAAACGCAGGCGGAGTATGGCTGATAAAATCCAGTCCGCTGCCATAGTTCCCAATCCAGATATTCCCGAAGCTGTCCTGCAAGAGATTCCGGATATTGTTCGACGACAGGGCACATTCTTCGCTCTCGGCCGACAGGGTAGCGAATGTAACGTTTTCGGGATTTTGAAAAGTAATATTGCTCAAATCAAGGATACTAATTCCTCCGATGTCGTGGGCAATCCACAGCGTACCATCCGCCATTTCGCGGACACAGTAAACCGGGTCGGCCATTAGCGAATGGGGATTGTCAGGCTCGTGTTTGAAGTTCAGGAAAGTCGCGGTTTTCGGATTAAACAGGCTCAAGCCCTGCTTTGTGCCAATCCAAATGTTTCCCGAACGATCGGCGCAGATTGAGTAAACGCTGTTTGCAGGCAAACTTTGGGAATTGCCAGGTCGGTTCTCGAAGTGGCGGGCTATGCGGCTTTTCAAATCAATGATGCTCAAACCTTCCTGCGCATGTCCCACGTACAAATTGCCCCTTCCGTCATCGAAAGCGCACCAGTTCGCATTTTTCAGCCCCTTGCCCGTTTTGTCCGTAAAAGAATCGAAAATTCCGGCTTCGGGATTGTAATGCACAACTCCATTGTGGTGATTTACAATCCAAACACCTCCGTCAGCCGCTTTTGCCAGTCCGACAACATTTTTGATCACAACGCCTTCCGGCGCCAGAATGTTCTCAAAAGTCTTACTCGAACAGTCGAATACGCATACGCCGCTTATTGAGCCTATCCACAGCCGGTTGTCCGTTTCGTCATAAAGCAGGGCATTCAGCGTGTTGCCGGGCAGGGCGGAATTGATATTGTTGTAAACGGTAAACGTCTGTCCGTCGAAACAGTTTAATCCCGAAACCGTAGCTACCCAGAGGCAACCCTGACGATCTTGCACAATATCCTTTACATAATTGTTGGACAATCCGTTTTCCACGCCAAGATGACGGATTGAAAACGGTTGCGCTGCCGCGTCATATCCGAATAACAGGATGAAAAATAATGCTGTAATATATTTTTTCTGCATGGAGCTGAATATTTAAATTTATCTTGGGACAAAATTACGATAAATTCCGTTTTCGGTGGGCAATTGACCGATTTACCCGTTAAATTGACCAATTTACCGCTTGGATGAATCCGGCTTGCCAAATTAAAATCAAATAGAAAACATTCTTATTCGCATAGCTATCAACATTAAAGTTGAGGGAGTATCATTTGAATATTTGAAGGTATGATATTTTTTCCCTATTTTTGCATGCAAAATATTCGGACAAATAAACAGGCAGAAAAATATGTTGAGCAAATTACAGGCGCTTGAAATGATTCCGAACCGGAGCGGGTTACGGTTAGTTTCCGATATGGAAAACGCCGATATTTCGGAAGCCGAACGCCGAATATTGCATATTGCAAAGAAAGATTATCTTGCCGACGCCGTCTATTTCCGCAGGTTTGATTATCGCACGCCTGTTCCGCAGGTTTTTATTTACGACAATACGGCAGGGCGTTTGTCGGAATCGGCTAAAAAAGACATTCACAAGCGAATATGGACAAGCGAGATAGTTCCCATTTATTACATTTTTGAAAAAAGCAAGTTGCTTGTTGTCAATGGCACAAAAAACATAACGATTAAGAATGGTCGTGAAAGTCTTGACAAAGTAGTGGATACTTTGGATTTCGCCCGGGACATAGAGCAAAACTACGACGCTCGAAAACATCCGTATAAAGCTTATTTTTTCGATACCGGCGCTTTCTGGGAAACAGAAGCATACCTGCAACAATTTATTACGAAAGAAAGCCCTTTCGATTTATTAACAGGCTACTTGAAGGAGCTGAAGCGACATGTTCAAAAAGATGTTTCGGAAGACGTCCTAAACAAATTAATCGTAAGATGTTTGCTGGTAAAATATCTCGAAGAGAAGCAAGACGAAAACGGCAGAAATATTTTCACCGTCCACTCAAACCTGCTGGAAGAAAAATGGGATGCCGAGAATTTTGTCGCCGTCATCAGGAAAGGGATGCTGCTTGACCTGTTCGATTATCTTTCCAATCACTACAACGGGAAAATATTTGAATGGGAAAACGACGATGAACGCAATAAAGTAGCCCGCCTTTCTCAAAACGTCCTGGATTACTTGTCAGCCTATTTTGACGGGCATACCAACTTCAAAAAACAGGGACAATTATCTATCTGGCGATACTACTCGTTTCAATACCTTCCGGTTGAATTGATCAGCCGCATCTACGAAGAGTTCCTGCCCAACAAATCGGGAGTGGTTTATACGCCTCCGTTTCTTGTCAATTACCTGATTGACGAATGTATGCCGGTTGAAGATTACCGAAAATTTAAAACCGAACAGTTCAAAATACTGGACCCAAGCCTTGGCAGCGGAATTTTCTGCGTATCGGCATACAAACGCTTAATTGACTGGTACAGAATTAACCGCTGGTATGAAGAAGGCGTATCATGGGAGCGGCCTGTCGACAGCGAAAAGTTGAAGTCAATACTGAAGCAAAACATCTACGGAACGGATATCGAACCGGAGGCTGTTCGCATTGCGATATTCAGCCTCACCCTCGCGCTGCTTGAAAATCTTACGCCGATGCAGATTCTGGAAGAATTGAAGTTTGACGACTTAAGCAAAGAGAATATTTTGCACGACAACTTTTTCGACTTTTTCAACCGGCACAGGAAGCATCCGGATTTCGATCTGGTGATAGGCAATCCGCCCTTTAATCCGCCTGACAACCGAAGTAATGGCGAATATTTCAGGCTTCTGGAAGAAGAATATAAAACTGCGACGTCGCACGACATTCCCGACAGCAATTTGGCGCTCACTTTCTTAGACAGGGCTATCCGGTTAAGCAAACCGGGCGATGGGTTGACATGTTTGATTCTGCCGTCGGCGCCCGTACTCTACGGACAGTGGTCGATGGAGTATAGAAGTCATTTTTTACAATCATATTTTGTGCCGCAAATCGTTGATTTCACGCATTTGCGAAGAGTACTGTTCAATAAGGACGTTTCTACGCTTGCGTTATTTGCCCAAAATCAAACGCCGGAGGCAAACAGTCGCATCCTGCATATTGTAGCCAACCGGACTCAAAAGGAGCAGAACAGATTATTCTTTCTGTTTGACCATTACGACTTTCATTTCGTCAATTATCAGAGAGCGCTGACCGAAAAGTATGTGTGGAAGACCAATTTGCTGGGAGGGGGCAGGCTGGGAAGCATCGCCGAAAGGTTTGCGAGTATAAAGCCTACATTGCAGGAATATATTGACAGTAAGCGAGCCGAAGGATGGGAATATGGAGAAGGCTACATCAAAGGGGATATTACAGGAAAAACGCAGGAGCAAATAGAAAAGGGCTTCTCCAAAGCGGAGTGGCTGTTTGAAAAGCCTTCTGTCATTTCAAATTCCTTAAACGAAGACGGCTCTTATATGACAGAAATTCATGAGGGTTTGGAATACTTCATCAATACAGTCAAAGAGAACAAACAGATATTTAACCCGCCGCATCTCATGATTCGGGAAAATCTGGGGCGGCATAATATTCCCGTACTGTATAGAAATCAGGGCGACTCTTTGATTTTCAGACATCAGCTAATAGGCATTCATGGGAGTAATGAGGATGAATTACAGGAGATATTTGATTTTATAAAACACACGCACTATAAATTGTGTCGTTTTTACATCTATCTCACCAGTACTCGCATCCTTATAGATAAAGAAACCTCCATACTGAAAGCGGATATCGACGCACTACCGTATCCGGAAGATAAATCCTTGCTCCGGTTAAACGAAATCGAAGAAATCTGGTGCGATGACGTGCTGAAATACTATATACATCAGGCAAAGTCGCCAAACAGCAACCCGATGAACAGGTTCATGGACAATCCGGAAATGCAGATGAAGGCTTACGGCGACGTCTTTTGTAAAGTGATGAACGCCAGCTACCGGCTAAAACCGAAACACAGCTTCAAACAGGGCGCAAGCTTCGACGCCTCTTCTTTTACCGCTACCTGCTTTCACTATACCGATCAGCCCATTACCTTTTTGTTCGATACCGTAAACGAGCAGAAGTTTACGGAATATTTCAGCCAGCAGACCGGAGTTAATCAGGCTGTTACCCGGATTATAAAGTATTATCACGGAGATACAATCTGGTTCATCAAGCCGCGACTTATGCGCTACTGGTTGAAATCCATCGCCGACAGGGACGCCATCGACTGTATCAACGAATTTTTAATGAATCATCGGTAAAATGACGGTAAGCCAAATACAACAGCCTGCTTCGTGCAGCGAGTTCGAACCGAAAGGCGTTTACTTGAGCATTATTCTGTTTATCGAAGAACATCTGCCTTACTTCAGGATAAATAAATGTCAAATGGATAAAAAAGCCGCTGAGAAAAGCTACAACAGCCAACTTTCAGTGTATTTGCAGGCTAAAAACAGCAATAGCGCGCTTTTATTCCAGAACGCACCGCATCAATCTAACGCCAGAGAGCCGGATATAGGAGTAATCCGGACAAGAGTACTGAACAACGGCGACTACGACAGCATTTTTGACATAGAATGTAAACGGCTTAATTCCACGTTGTCGCACGTAAAGGAATATGTTTCGGGAAAGACCGGAGGAATAGAGCGCTTCAAAAAAAACGAGCATGGCGTAAATATGTCCTGTTCCGCAATGATAGGCTATGTGGAGGACAAGACGGATACTTACTGGCTCAATCAAATCAATGCGTGGATAGATGAATTGCATGTAAACAACCCTGCTTTTTGGAAAGAAACGGAGCGTTTATCGCAGCACGACGGTCATTTCAAATCAACGCATGAAAAACCTTCCAATAGCCAACACATCACCCTGTTTCACTTCTTTTATGCTGTTTAATACAGACATATTCGACTTGTCGTGAAGCTGTCTGAAAAGAAACAGACTAATCCTGTACTGTGCCAAGCCCACAAAAAAACGCAACTTTGGCACGAAAATCAGATCTGTTTTATAAACGATATCCGTCCATTCGTTGCGTTTTTCCTGCGAGTAACGAACTTCAGCCAATCATTTTTGCGGCAGATATACCTGCTGTTTTTTCGCATAAGCACAAATGTATGAGTTAACCACAGCGGGTAAATCAGTCATTGACCGATTCGCCGCTTACATTTCCTGATTTGCCCCTTATTTTTGCTTTAAATGCCGCCTGTTTATATTTTCGGACACCTGTACCTTTGCATATCGTCCTCGAATCGGTGCTCGGAGGCGAGTCCGTACAGGACGGTGTGGTGCATATTGCGCCAAGCGTAACATGCCTGTGGACAGGCTCCTCCGCTACCTCGCCCCTGCCGACCTGCGCAGCTTTGGGCTAATCCCCGAAATTATCGGCCGCCTGCCGGTGATTACGCACCTCGACCCGCTCGGCAAAGACGCCCTGCGC
>JAITJX010000108.1 GCA_031278765.1 Tannerella sp.
CTTTCCAGCTCTTCCTGAGTATATCCGCATATCGCAGCATATTCTTTTTTTAAAGTAATATCATCAAGATTATTCAATGCCGAAAACACCGATAACCCCGAAAATTTCGATACTCCCGTAATAAAAATAAACTGTAAATAATCGTCGAGACCTTTCATTACTTGATAAAAATCGTGTACCGCTTTTCGAATATCATCCAAATCCGGTTCGAACAAATGACTCGTTACCGGCTTGTCGTATTCGTCAATCAACACGGCTATTTTCGTTTTGCCCGTTTTCTCATACAAAAGTGTTATCAGTTCATCGAAACAATCGGAAGGAGTTCCATCCTGAAGTTTTATCTCATACTGTCGTGCAATATTGCGCAAATATCTGCACATACTGTTTTTCATTTCCTCTAGCGTGGAATGACTGATGCGAGTCCAGTCTATCCTGATAACCGGATATTGTTGTGTCCAGTTCCATTTGTTGTGAATGTAAAGTCCCTCAAACAATTCTTCCTGTCCTCTGAATAGCGCATCCAAAGTACTTATTAAAAGAGATTTCCCAAATCTGCGGGGACGCGAAAGAAAATAAATTTTTCCTTCGGAAACTATCCGGTGAACGATCTCGGTTTTATCAACATAAATATAATCGTTGCTACGCAAATTTCCGAATGACTGTATTCCTATCGGTAACTTTTTCATGACATATACCCCTTAAAATTTTGATACAAAGATACTGCTTTTTTACTTAATAGCGAAATCATACATCAATTTTGAGTTCATGCAAGAGTTTTTTGTATTGATTGACGAAATATTTTGTTATGATAAAATGTTCTGTATCTTCGAATTGTGTAAGTTTAAGTTTGCCTTCTGTTATTTCGTAAATATCGGCATTGGGATAAGCCATTATGATAGGCGAATGAGTGCTAATGATAAATTGCGAATTTAATTTAACCAGCTCGTCGATTCTGACCAAAAGCGACAATAAACGCATTGGCGACAAAGCGGCTTCGGGCTCGTCGAAAATATAAACGCCGTTGCCGCCTAAGCGGTGTTGCAATAACGACCAAAAACTTTCGCCGTGCGACTGATCGTGTAAAGATTTGCCTCCGTAAGACATTTTTATGGGTGTGCCTCTTCCTTCGGAGTCTAACCTTTCGATTTCCGACGCTACATTATAATAACTCTCAGCGCGCAAAAAGTAGCCGTCTTTTGCATGATTGTACGATTTTGTGATTCTTAGACACTCATGAAACGACGAATGAGAAGACATCGTGCTGAAATTGAAATTTTTCGAGCCGCCTTCGGGATTAAATCCGTAACATACGGCAAACGCTTCAAGCAATGTGGATTTCCCGCTACCGTTTTCTCCTACAAGAAATGTAACCGGTTTCCGAAATTCAAGACTTCGAAAGTTTTGGATAACAGGAAGATTGAACGGATATTCTTCCGAATTACAGTTGATACTGTCTTTCAAAAATATCCTTTCGATATGCAATGGCAAATTTTTCATCTATCTACTATTTTTTTGCAAAAGTAGTATAAATTCCAAAATCGTAAATCTGAAAATATTATTACTTTTGACAAATTTTTTGATGAAATTAGTTGTTACGGATATGCAAGATTTGGAAGGAATTATCAAAGACAATCGTGATTTGACGAAAACGATGCGGAAAATTATACATATCGACATGGACGCTTTCTATGCTTCGATAGAACAGCGTGATAACGAAGAATATCGCGGGAAGCCTGTAGCAGTAGGATATCCAGAAGCGCGTGGGGTAGTTTCTGCGGCAAGTTACGAAGCGAGAGTGTACGGTATTCATTCGGCAATGCCTGCCGTGACGGCAAAAAAGAAATGTACAGACTTGATTTTCGTTGTGCCGAGGTTTGAGGTATATCAATCTGTGTCAAGACAAATACGTTCTATCTTTATGGAATATACCGATTTGGTTGAACCGTTGTCGTGGGACGAGGCTTTTCTGGATGTGACGATTAATCTTAAAAAAATACCATCGGCGACTGTGATTGCAAAAGAAATTCAACAGAAGATATACGATGAAACAGGGTTAAGAGCATCAGCAGGAGTATCGTACAATAAATTTCTGGCGAAAATTGCTTCCGATTATAATAAACCAAACGGGTTTTTCGTAATATTACCACAAAACGCTGTGAAATTCATTGAAACATTGAAAATTGAACAATTTTTTGGTGTCGGAAAAGTAACCGCTCAAAAGATGCACGAAAATGGGATATTTACTGGCGCTGATCTGCAAAAATGTTCGGAAACGGAATTGGTCGCCATGTTCGGAAAAGCAGGGCATGTATTTTATGAATATGCAAAAGGTATTGATTTAAGGGAAGTTCAACCAAACAGAATCACAAAATCAATCAGTTCTGAAACAACTTTTATTACAGATAAAGATTCGTTGTCGATATTAAATGTCGAACTGTATAACCTTGCTAAAGATGTAATTAAACGTATGAAAGATGAATCGTTCTACGGAAAAACAATCACTCTAAAAGTGAAATACTCCGATTTCAAGATTATAACAAGAAGTAAAACTTTGAAACACAATATTAACGACTTCTACTTACTTTGGAATTACGGAAAAGAAATGCTAAAACAAATCGACATCTCTCAGAAAAAAATACGTTTGCTGGGACTCGGAGTAAGCAACGCTAGTAACGAATCGGATAAAAAATATACTCAACTGGAACTGAAAATGTTTTGAAGAATGAGATAATACATTGGGAGGCGTTAGAAACAGTAGGGGGCAACCCTTGCGGTTGCCTCTGGGTTGTCTTTCCAGCGATAAATGAATACATGCTGTATCTATTTTGAGTTACATTGATAAGATTTTTTTTACTGTTGAAAAAAACAAGCATATTATTTATTATACTTTTAATTATTAACAGTTTACACAGTTTAAATTATGGGAAGAAGATCTAAAACATAAGTGAATTTATGTTAAATTATGTTAATTTAAAAACTGTGGGGTATAGCATAAGAAAATTTGTTTTATCTTTGCCGAAATTTTGTAAGTATAAAAGTTCAGTTTTTGCTAAAAATAGTATTAAGTATTAAGATGAAATGTTTAGGATTATATAAAGATTTTATGACTGTTACGGCGGGAAAACAAAATATTTTTGCTGTAGCTGAATACTTTGGCACGATTTTTGTACACACACACACACACACACACACACACACACACACACATCGCGCACGCGCGCGTTATTTACTAAAAATAAATATACAAAAGAAAAGAATTTATTCTTTATTTTCTTATCAAATACATA
>JAITJX010000203.1 GCA_031278765.1 Tannerella sp.
AATCCTTATTGAATTATATTCATTCCATGTATAGTGTTTACATTCGGCGTAATCGACTCCTCTAATATACATGCGACTTTCACCATCAGCCAACGCCGGACTATTACCATTATTATTAACCTGAGTTCGGGATAAGGAATCATTAAAACATATAAATGATTGAATAAAATGCAATATTCCGTCGATTGGCTGGTCAACGACTGTTGATAGAAAAAGATTACGAAGAAAAATCAACAAAAAAGTTCCGGTTGTCTGTCGGGCTTTTTCATATCGAACTGAATGGCAGGCTTTTTGTCAAAAAACAGTATGCTCCAAGTGCGGCAATCAGGTTCATAATGAAGTTATGCAGCGAGCGATGTCGAGAATGCTCTGCCTGGCAAATATTTTTCAATTCATCATTAATTATTTCTATTACAGAACGCTTTCACAACATGATGCGCTCTCTCAGGCTCATAAGCCGGTTTTTCATATTGCTTTTGATACCGGTGACTAAATGAACGCCATTATCCAAAAGCATCTCAAAAAGTGAGGATGAGATATATACCCTGTCTCCGAACAGTTTGCCGAACAGCTTCTTCATAAGTGCTTTAAATACATTCTGATTTCGGTCGTCCACATTGGCGGGCGTCAGGCAAAAGCTGAGCAACTCACCCCTGTCGTTACATATCAGATGCAGTTTAAAGCCGAAAAACCAGCCCATGGCGCTTTTACCGACTTTGGCTATATCTTTGAAAACCCGGTTGCGTTTGATACGTTTGTTGTTGCAGACGGCTATTTTAGTACTGTCTACGAAGGTTATTCCGGCACATTGCCCGAAGCAGACGGTGTTGAGGAAAATCATCATGGGGATAAAAACTCGGCGCTCAACTTCTACAAAACGATTGTATGACAGATGTTTGTGGAAATCTTTCCGCAAGTGTTCCCTGATGTAAAAGAGATAGAAATGCTTGAAGTTGTGGAAAGTTCCGAAGTGAAAAAGCAACAGGATGGTGATGATTTCGCTTTCCGATATTTCCATAGAACGATTTCTGTGTCGTTTACCGGAGGCAGGCCGGATTTGGAGATTTCTTGATAATCAGAAATGTACTGAAGAGAGACCATGTATAGAATGGGATTTATAGAAGAAATGTACGAATTAAAATTCATCGTGCATCTTTCTGTCCGTAAAATTTTGGTTCGGCGCAGCCGGTTAGACAGATTTTTTTTCCTTTTGTATGGACAAAGTGCGTGTAATCCGAAAATTTCATGCTAACTTTGTGTTCGATAAAAGTCATTCAATTGCAGTTTTAATTAAATAATACGTATATATATGAGAAAGTTAAAAGTAATTATGTTGTTCTGTGTAACAATATTGTTGTCGTGCCGGACGACGGAGGAGGGAAACTGGAAGCTGTGGTACGACGCTCCGGCCAAAGCCTGGGTAGAAGCCTTACCGCTTGGGAACGGACGCCTGGGCGTCATGGTTTTCGGGAATCCTCTCTGGGAACGCTTGCAATTGAACGAAGAAACCGTGTGGGCAGGCCAGCCGAACAGCAACGGCAATCCGGACGCTTTGGCGGCTCTTCCCGATATACGAAGACTTCTGTTTGAGGGCAAGTACCGCGAAGCGCAAGACCTTGCGACGGAAAAAGTGGTGACGAAAACCAATCATGGAATGGCATATCAACCCGTCGGCGACTTGAATCTTTTGTTTGCAGGACATGAGAATGTAGAGGATTATTATCGCGAACTGGATATTTCGACGGCAATAGCCACTACCCGCTACACGGTTGATGGAGTGCAGTATGCGAGGGAAGTATTCACCTCCTTTCCCGACCAGGTGGTCGTTGTGAGGCTGACAGCGTCGAGAAAAGGTAAAATCAATTTTACCGCAACATACAGCAGCCCGCAGGCGACCGAAACAGTTGTGCAAAACGGCGACCTTGTATTAAAAGGCATATCCGGAACACAGGAAGGTCTGGAAGGCAAAGTGGAATTTATCGCCCGTGCGAGAATTGTTCCCGAACAGGGAAGCCTGACGGCGTCAACTGCCGGCATAAGCGTCGCCAAGGCCGACGCCGTTACGATATTCATCTCCATGGCTACCAATTTCGTGAATTATCACGATTTAAGCGCCGACGCCGTCCGGCGTGCCGACGAATACATGCAGCGGGTCGAGCGGAAAGATTACAGCAGGATAAAAGCCGACCATATTGCATATTATCAACAGTATTTCAACCGTGTGAAGATAGATTTGGGAACGACTGATTCGATACGCAAACCTTTAGATACGCGTATTCTGGAGTTTGCCCGCGCCAACGACCCTCATTTGGCCGCCCTCTATTTTCAGTTTGGTCGCTACCTGCTCATTTCCTCGTCGCAACCCGGAGGGCAGCCGGCTAATTTGCAGGGAATATGGAACGATATGATGTCGCCGCCATGGGACAGCAAATACACGACAAATATCAACGCCGAAATGAACTGCTGGCCTTCGGAAGTTACCAATCTGTCGGAACTTCACCAGCCGTTTATCAACATGGTGAAAGAACTCGCCGTCACGGGCGCCGAAACGGCCAGGCTGATGTATGGCGCTCGCGGCTGGGTGTTGCATCACAATACCGACATCTGGCGTACGACGGGGCCCGTAGATCAGGCCGGTTCGGGAATGTGGCCTTCAGGTGGCGCATGGGTTTGCGAACATTTGTGGGAACGTTATCTCTATTCGGGCGACAAGGAATATCTTGCCCAGGTATATCCGGCAATGAAAGGCGCCGCTTTGTTTTTCCTCGATTATATGGTTGAAGAGCCTTCGCATCAGTGGTTAGTGGTCGCACCTTCAAATTCGCCGGAAAACTCGTTTAAATATACTTACAAAGGCAAAGAGAACCGCGCGACCAACGCTTACGGCATTACGATGGACAATCAGTTGGTGTTTGAACTGTTCAACAACCTTATCTCGGCAAGCGAAACGCTGAATATCGACCACCCATTTGCCGACACCCTCCGTCGAACGCTCAAATGCCTGCCTCCAATGCACATCGGCCAACATGGCCAATTGCAGGAATGGCTGTTCGACTGGGATGATCCCAACGATAAACACCGCCACGTATCACATCTTTACGGCGTTTATCCGGGCAACCAGATATCGCCAGACCGTACGCCGGAACTGTTTGATGCGGCGCGCACTTCGCTGAATTATCGCGGCGATCCGGCAACCGGGTGGTCGATGGGATGGAAGGTCTGTCTGTGGGCGCGATTTATGGACGGTAACCGAGCGTACAAACTGATCACCGAACAACTGCGATTGACCGACAACGCAAAAACCGAGCACAAGGGAGGCGGAACATACGCCAATATGTT
>JAITJX010000050.1 GCA_031278765.1 Tannerella sp.
AGCATCGCAGACATACGAAAACTCGCGTACATATATTATATACATGTCCGTCATTGCGAGGAACGAAGCAATCCAGGAATACAGGTACCACGTCATTGCGTTTTCCTGGATTGCTTCACCCTGCGGGTTCGCAATGACGGATACGGGCAGGTTCGCAATGACGGATACGGGCGAGTTTACAATGACATTATATACTTTAATAATAATAATAACACATAAAAAAAAGAGAATAATATGAAACAAATTGATTATGTTCCCAGAAAGGAATCCGTATTTTATCCCTGGTCTAAAAACCCGGTAAAAGTATCCAAAGCAAACCGTGCGCGGTGGGGAATCCCCGTTGCAGAGACTGCTAAGCTGAAATTTTCGTTTACGGACTATGAAACAAAGCGCCTGATTGCCGTTAATCCTTCCAAGCGCATCAAATCTGTTATGGAGGAGAAAAGTTTCCGCCGGGTCAACGCGCGCAACCAGCCCGGAGCATGGAGCGAAAGCGCCATTAGCGCCGTTATAGCGTAAATAAACATGTTTTACCCTTTAAATTTATATTTTATGAATACTAAATTTTTTTCAACAAAGAAAAACGCCGGCACATCTTACTTGACCGGAAACAGTGAGTTTATTTTTGCAAGTCAATAAATTATATATATATCTATGAAATGTTTTTTGTTTACAGTCCCGCATACGGCGGGAAACAGGAAGTTATTTTCAATTGTGAAAATAATATTGATTTTTCTTCTCCTATCCATAGACGGATTATACGCGGACAGGTCTTGGCACAAAACAGCCGAAGAGTCGAATTATCCGGATGAGATTGCACAGCGGATCACCGTCAGGGGCAACGTTATCGACAAAGCGTCGAGAGAAGTTTTAATCGGCGTCAATATTGCCATAAAGGGCGCTGCAATGGGAGTGGTAAGCGATATGGACGGCAATTTTTCAATTTCCGTCCCAAGCGCCGACGCCATACTGGTATTCTCGTACATAGGCTATTTTACGCAGGAAATACAGGTAGGGAGCAAGAGGGTTATCAACGTAGCGCTTGAAGAGAACATACAACAAATGGAAGAGGTTGTAGTCGTAGGATATGGCGTGCAGAAAAAAGAAAGTTCCGTCGCTGCAATCAGCCAGGTGAAAGGAAGCGATTTGGTCAAAATGTCGGCTACAAATATTCCTAATGCCCTGGCCGGTCAGATTCCGGGAGTAAGTATCGTGCAGGATTCGGGGCAGCCCGGAGAAGATATAGGGCATATATATATCCGCGGCGTTTCTTCGTGGGTGTCGTCCGACCCGCTGGTTTTGGTGGATGGCGTCGAACGCAGATTTAACAACATCGACCCTAACGAAATAGAAACCCTCTCCGTGCTTAAAGACGCTTCCGCTACGGCGATATTCGGCGTGCGCGGCGCCAACGGCGTGATCCTCATCACCACGAAACGCGGAGCCAAAGGCGAAGTCAAAGTGACGGCCACTTCCGAATTTATCGTAAAGCAATCAATCAATATCATCGCTCCCATGGACAGTTACCAGACGGCTTTGGTCATGAACGAGGCCTACCGGAACGATAACAACTATGGCAGCATCCTCTCGGATGAGATCGTAGAACATTACCGCGTTCAGGATCTTCCTTATATCTATCCGAACACGAACTGGCAGTCGATCATGATTAGAGATGCGGCATTTTCGCAAAAACACAATGTGAATATATCCGGCGGGACAGATTTTGCGCGGATATTTGCTTCCATCAGTTATTTGTATGATGGAGATATTATTAAAACGGAGAAACAGCCTGCTTATGATCCGACATACAAATTCAACCGCTACAATTACCGCTTTAACATCGACACCGATGTAACGCCGACAACGCTCCTCTCGCTCGACGCAGGCGGTTTTATCGGCATCACCAATTCGCCTTATGAAACAAATTCACAACGCCTGTACAGGCCTCTCTATATGTTAGGCCCGATGACTATACCGTTTGAATATCCGGCAGAGGCGCTGGAGAAATATCCCGACACAGTCCGTCCGGACGAAACCGGCGCGCGGTTGTCTTCAACAGGTATTCCCAATGCAGAGAATCCAAATATAGCAAACAGTTACAGCGGTCAGCGAACTGTTAAACGAACCGACGTAAACGCTACCATACGCCTGAAACAAAAATTGGACTTTATTACGCAAGGTCTTTCTTTAAACGGGCAAGTCGCTTATTCTCACAATATGGCGTATGTTAAAACGTATTCGTATGATGCGATTTCGTATCGACTGAATCCCGACGGAACGTGGAATCGTTACCAGGGACGCGGCGGAACGCTCGACGGCGAAGGTCCCCAGAAACCGGTCAGTCTGGAAGGCGAATCGGTATCGGGCGACCCTGCCAGAAGCTGGTATTTTGAGGCGTCGATCGACTATGCCCGCACCTTCGGTAAACATTCCGTTTCCGGACTGGTACTGGGACAACGTCGTAAACGCCAGACAAACGTCGCTTTCCCCAGATTTGAAGAAGGGATTATCGGACGCGTCACGTACGACTTTGATACGCGGTATCTGATGGAGGTCAATCTGGCTTACAACGGGTCGGAACAGTTTTCGCCCGAAAACAGGTATGGATTTTTTCCTTCGTACGCACTCGGATGGAACCTGCACAATGAAAAATTCTTCAAAGCGTTAGCTCCGTTCGTCAACAGAGCCAAAATAAGACTGTCGCACGGCGAAGTAGGCAGCGACGCCTCCTCATCGCGATGGCTATACACCTCCTCGTACGTAAACGGCGGGGTCAACGTCGGCAGCGACAAATACTGGCCCGGATCGCCTTCTGCGTCGGGAGTTGTCATAACGCCGATCATCGAAGAAAACGCGGCAAACTCAAACGCTACATGGGAAAGGGCCGTAAAACAAGACCTCGGCATCGAGCTCAGTTTCATGAAAAATAACATGTTTGTACTAAACCTCGACTTCTTCAATGAACACAGGGATCAGATCCTCTTAGACCGCTTGTCGGTACCCTCATGGTTTGGCGTCGGCATGAAACAGCAAAACCTGGGCGAAACGGAAACCAAAGGCTATGAAGTTGAATTAAAATACCAGCACACCGTTTCAGGCGTCAACTACTGGCTCAAACCGTCCGTCAGTTTCAGCGACAACCGGATCATAGCGCGAGATGAACCGCTCTACAAACCCGAATACCTGAAAATGGCCGGACAACGTATCGGAACCAAGTTCGGATACGTATCAACGGGAATGATTCAAAACGTCGACGAGCAAATGAACAGCAGCCGCTACGGTTCCGGCATTATGGGACTGGGCGATTCGCAATGGGTTGATTTCAACGGCGACGGCCTCATCGACGAAAACGACCGGGTGCCTTTTGAATATTCTACCAGGTATCCGCTGTACAATTACGCATTAGGGGCAGGCATTAAATATAAGAATATTGAATTTGACTTGCTTTTTCAGGCTGTAAGCCACATAAACAAAGCCTTTAATGATGCTTATTCGTTTCCATTACATCGTTTGGCCAACCAGGTATTTGAATTCCAGCTGGACGCATGGAGTCCGGATAACCGCGACGCACAATTCCCCGCATTTCATTTTGATACGAATCGAACGCACAATAATATTAGCGATAATTCAACACGAACCACGAACGTGTTTGATGCAAGTTATATCCGCCTCAAATCGATGAATTTATCCTATTCAATCCCTAAAAAAATCGTCAACCAAATGAAAATGGAAAAATTCTCTATCTATCTGCGGGGCAATAATATCTTCACATACGCGCCCAATTACCCCCTGGCCGACCCCGAAGCGAGCGATGATGGAGGCGGCGAGGCTCGTTTGGTAAATGGATACTATCCGATGCTTCGAAGAATAACTATGGGTTTACAAATAACATTTTAATTCATCTGATAAATTTTTAATATTATGATAAAATTAATGAAAATCAATACACTATTCGCTCTTGGTATAATAATGACATTCCTGTTTTTTTCGTGCAAGAGCGATTATCTGGATAAAATGCCGGAAGCGGAAGGATATGACTTCGACAAAGTATTCAAAGACTCCATCAATTACCGTAATTTCTGCGAATATCTCGTTATAAACCCGCTGTTTTTACATCTTCAAAACGGTGTGAAACCTTATGGCAGTTTTGATGATATAAGCGATAATTCTATTTCAACATTTCTTGCTCCCGGATGTCCTTCCGTACAGTGTCAACAAGGGAATTATTATGCAATGCGTACCAACGGAGATGCGCCTATGGCCAATAATACTACGTGGGATGAAACATGGAAACATATCCGTATTGCCAACCACGGCATACGGAATATCGAATATTATCCCGGCTCGGAAACTTCCCGGAACAAAATACTCGGAATATGCTATTTTTACCGGGCTTTCTCCTATATGGAACTGGCCCGAAGATGGGGCGGCATGCCGTATTTTTATGCGCCCTTAGA
>JAITJX010000093.1 GCA_031278765.1 Tannerella sp.
CGAATAGATTTTGGCATAACGAAAAATTATTTATCATGGGAGAAAAAAGTATTAAAGGAACTCGAACAGAGCAAAACTTGTTGAAAGCTTTTGCAGGAGAAAGTCAGGCGCGAAGCCGTTACACATTCTTTGCGAGTGTGGCAAAAAAAGAGGGTTACGAACAGATTTCCGCCGTTTTTCTTGAAACGGCTGAACAGGAAAAGGAACATGCTAAACGCTTTTTCAAGTTTTTGGAAGGCGGAATGGTGGAAATTACAGCGAGTTATCCGGCGGGTATTATCGGAACGACGGAGCAAAATCTGCTGGCTGCCGCCGACGGCGAAAAGGAAGAATGGGAGGATTTGTATCCTGAATTTGCCAAAGTCGCTTCGGAAGAAGGTTTTCCTCAAGTAGCGGCTGCTTTCAAAATGATAGCGAAAGTGGAAGTTCAGCATGAAATCCGTTACCGCAAGCTTTTGGCGAATGTTCTGGAGGACTCCGTATTCAAAAAGACGGAAGAGATTGAGTGGCAATGCCGTAATTGCGGATATGTTCATACGGGAACAGGCGCTCCGCAGACTTGTCCTGCCTGTTTGCATCCGCAGGCCTACTTCGAACCGAAAAAGAACAATTATTAGAAAAAGCCCGAAAGGGCTTTTTTTATACCGGAGCTTGCGGAGCGGAGCAACGACATCTTACGTCAAACTCAAGTTATAAGCCATATTTATGATTATTCTTCAATAAGTTCAAGTACCCAATTTATCCATGAAACAACAGTTGAGGCTCTGCGTCTATATGTTTCGTCAGAATTAATATTATACAATTCAGAATTTTTCATTATTTCAACAATTTCATTTTTTGAGGGGACGTTTCCTTTATCAAAATATAATTTCAATGTGTTTTTAAATGCTTTATGCGACAATATAAGTTTCACAAATTCAAGTTGTCTGTCAGTGATCGATACATTGAATATCTGAAGCCCCATTTTTGTCAGAGTACATTCTGTTTGTCCATTCTCGCATGTATTCTCAATTAATCCTAAATACTTTGCGGCATTAGCATAATAATCTGTTTGTCGCGAATCAAAAACATAGTTTTGGGTAATTTCTTCTTTACTGAGGAAACCTCGCTGCTTTAGCAATTCGCATAAATTGATTACTCGTTCAAAACTGTCCGCTTGCGGAAAAGGCAATTCAGGTTCTTTGGTGATCCGGACACTGTCCAATATTTTTTGTATAGCTTCCACATTAATGGCGCCTTCTTCTTGGACGGTGTATTTTTTATGTTTGATTAACCGAATAGAATTATACAACTCTGCTTCTGTAAATTCATATTCGCGAAGATGAAAAATTCCATTTGAATAAGTCAGGAATATCGGACGTACTTGTTTCGTTATTTTATTGTTCCATAAGCGATATGGATAATATAGCTGGCGAATTAAAAAGTCGTCGGATATATAATTTTTAGCTTCGATTAAGTTTAATGAATTATCTCCTTCATAACCACCGTCTATCTCAATTTGAGAATTATCTACTCTAACGTTAAACAGGCCTTTAGCTGAATTGATTTTGAAATTAAACAGGGAAGAGCTCATTCGTCCGCTGACTGTTGGCAATAAATTTTCTTCACCGGTAAAATCATGTAATATCTTCGAAACAAAAGCACAGTTTATTGCAGTGGATTCACTTGTTATATCTTTATAATCGATGCTTTCCAAGAATATTGGGAAATTGATCGGAGTGACTTCTACTTCCTCTTTATTGAAATCGCAAAATGTTTCAAAAACGCCTATTTCATAAGCGCCCCTGGATGTAGGAAGAATAGATAATTTATTATCTATGAATAATTTTGGAAGTTGTGAACGATGATCAAATTTCGTCATCAGGCGAGCTTCCCTGAACAGGTTTATATCTACAGAGGATATGGAAACACGTCCTTTTGATTCTATCTTATCAAGGATTCGATGCTTTTCGAAAATCTTTTCCCACGCTGTGTCATTCTTGGATTTACTCATAATTCCGGATCAAAACTTCGTCTATTTCTCCTCGTTTCCCGGCGTCAACATTAATTGCACGGATTGCTTTAACTGTGCTAATATTATATTCTTGATATTGATCTTTTATAAAACTTGATGCGGAATTGGATAATAAAAATTTTATACCTCTTCTTGTTAAATCGTCACATGCCTCACGCAATCTAACTTGATCGAAAATATTCCATCCTCCCTGTACATACCCTGTAAAATTGGCGCTTTCAGATACAGGATGATAGGGTGGATCCAAATACGCGAATGAGTTTCTATCCAAATTCTTTAAAACAGCATCGTAATCTGTGTTTAAAACCCTTATATTATTAGAATTTAGGTAAGAAGAAACCGCTTTTAATACAGGCTCATTAACGATATTCGGATTTTTATATTTTCCAAAAGGGGAGTTAAATTCTCCGGCGCTATTTACTCGATATAATCCATTATAGCACGTTTTATTTAAATAGATCAGTCTTGAAGCTCGTTGTACTTTGTCTATTTTTTCAAAATCTGCCGAACGATCCAATTCTCGAATAGCGTAAAAATATTCCGGCTCATTTTTATGTTTTTTTAAATCTGAAACGAGCTCGTCCAAATTTTCTTTTATAACGTTATAAACATTTATTAATTCCGAATTTAAATCATTTATAATGGCATTTTTGGGTTGAATATGGAAAAGAACGGCGCCTCCGCCAATAAATGGTTCAACGTAAGTATAATTTTTCATGTTTTCGGGCATGGATTTCATGATAGAATCCATGAGTTGTCTTTTTCCTCCCACCCATTTTACAAATGGAGATATTAACTTGTTATTCGCCATTATATTATCTTACATCAAGTTTTATTGTTTACGTGCAAAGTTAAGCATATTCTTTGAAACTTTAGTTAAATTTTTGTGTTTACTTCCCAACTTACATTTCAAGTTGTTAATGCGAAATTATATTTTTAAACGTTTTAATATTTATGACTTGTATTTTAGGAAATGCTATCTCTTTAAGTACGTTGAAATGCTTGTCATTAGTAACAATATATTGTGTACCGGCAGAAATGAAGCAATCTACAAATTTATTGTCATCCGGGTCAGCCGTAATCAAATTCCAATTAAAAAATACAGTTACTTTTTCAACGTTAGGTGAAATGAAAAGAAAAGGATTTCCGTTGTATAACATTAAGGTAAAATTTCTGTTGCGAAAAGCGTCCCAGAGCCAATGATAGGCAGATTGTTTAAATATGGAAGGTAATAGACAATTAGTATCTAATACGATTTTCATTTCGGTCGATTATGTCCAAACATTATTTCCTCCCTTTGAGCATTATCCAAGCGTTTGTTTTTCCAAAATGCATCGGCTTCTTCGTCTAATTTTCGCTGATAAAAATCAAGCAGAACAGCTTCGAGTTCCTTCCCGCCTTTTTCCCGTTTTGATATGCGAAAAAGCTTCCAGCAAATGTAATTGCACCGTATTCAATGGCGCTTCCTATAATTGTTCCGATGGCGGAATGTTGCTCATAACTTTCATTGTTTAAGATACTGAACGAATTTTCTACAAAGGTAATATATTTATTTACATTCTTGATTTCAATAGATTAATTTATATCCCTGACTTTTTATGGTTATTATTTGTACGGATGAATCCTCCTTTAAATATTTGCGCAACTTTGTGATATAGGTATCCAGACTGCGGGAATAAATGATGCCTGTGTTTTCCCAATGCTCGTTTAACAGGAAATTTCGTTCCACTACGTTGCCGTTTTTTTCACACAATGTGCGTAGAATTGCATTTTCTTTTTTGTTGAGATATATTATTTTGTCCGAATAACTTAATTCATTTTTTTCGGGATTAAAATGATAATGTCCGATTTTGAAAATTTTCTCATTGGCAACCGGCGCTTTTATTTCCGCTGTTTTCTTTTCTTTGCGCTGAAAAAAATGCAATACGAAGCACAGGCTAATCAAGGCCGTTAATACCAGACCGGTGGAAATCGCAATAGCTCCGCTCATCCGTTTGAAGATGGCGGCGTTGGTGAATTGTAAATTTGCCCGCAGGCTTGTACTTGCGGAAATATTGCTAACGGTAACGTATTTTGCCGGCATTGCCGGATTCAGGATATCGGCGGTTGTTTCGATTATATTACCCGTAGCGGTGTTGAAATGGTCGATAGTAAACGAAGCAAGAATATTTTTTTCTTGCAGTTCGCCCGCAAACAAGTCTGCCAGACAATATATATTCAGCGGCATAATGTTTTGCCGCAATTCATAAAACGCCCTGTGAATAAATATTTCCAGGGATTGTCCCGATATGTTGTCGAAAATGATTGTGTCTTTCGCCGGACATTGCCGGATAATTCTTATTTCTTCTTTCCCGCAACTTTGTATCGTTACATCGCCCGGATTTATGATATCATTTATCGGAATGCGATAGGTTTGCTCTTTCTGAGTGGCTGATTCAAAAGATTTGTTAACGTCAAGGAGGAATTGTTTATATTCCTTTTGGTAGGCGTTGTGCAACCAAAACAACTCCAAAGCCAACATTGCCGCAATGTTCACAATGGCGACAAGCAACTTCACAGTCCAAACCGATTTTTTTAATGTAAACATGCGCAAATGTACATGAAAAATTTTAATTATACGCCGACTAATAAAAATGTTTAATTCTTTTTTCGCTTTCAGGGACTTGGAAATACCGGAATATTCATCTAATTTTGCATTGAAAAAAAGTAGACTGATATGGAAAAAACAATAGAATATCCTCTGGAAGACGTCATTGAAGACACGGTGTTCATCGTTCGCAAATTTGCCCAGGCATCTAATATGAATTTGCGCGATGCTTTCAACTATTTGTACCATTTCAAAGGACTTGCTTTCTTGCAGAAACATTACGGATATGAACATACGCAACCTGCTTATCGAACGATAGAAGCTTTGTTAGATGTTTGTCGAAAAAATGGCGGACAATTACAGTTATGAAAGTATATCACGGTACTAATGTGCGTTTTGAGCGGATTGATTTGAGTAAATGCAATCCGGATAACGATTTTGGACGGGGTTTTTATGTAACCGCTATTAAACAGCACGCTTTGCAACGGGCGCAAAACATGGCGGACCGTTATGGTGGCGATCCTTTACTGATGGAGTTCGAGTTTGATGAAAAGTTTTTATCGGACGAAAATTACCGTACCCTGGTTTTTAAAACACCCTCTCAGGAATGGGTAGAGTTTGTCATACAAAACCGTAATCGAACACTTTCCAAACCTGTTCATGATTTTGATATTGTTGCAGGTCCCATTGCCGATGATAAGATGAGGCGACAATTTGACCGTTACGCGATGAAAGAAATAACTATGGAGCAACTCTTGGAGAAAGTTACTTACCGTGAACCTACACACCAGATAATGCTTGGCAGTGTAATTGCTTTAAACCTTATTCAGCCGAATGAGGATTTTTTATTTTCGAAAATTGAAGACTTCATTACAAGTATCAGTATTGCTTTAGTACGCGACTTTAATATGGATATGCTTGATGCTATGAATATTGTTTACAATTCCGATACTTTTTTGAAATTGATGGATCTAAATACGGGTTTTTACCATCGTACTTGGCAAGAAATTTATGAAATTTTGCAACGGGAATTGAACAGAATTAGCTAAAAATTAGGGTATCTTCAAGTTACTGAACGTGAATAAATATTTTGGATAATGTTATAAAAGTGTGGTAAAATATTGTTTTAACACAAATGCTACAATTTTTTGATATTGGATGAAAGATTTGATAAAAAAGCGATTGTTTTTTGAATTAAAAGTGTTGCATGACAGAAAAGTTGTTTAGAACTTTGCAGCGATAAAAATTATAAACTTAAAAAATGATTTATTTATGAAAAAGGTATTTTTTTTAGCGTTTGTATGTCTTTTTAATTTAACGATTAATGCACAAACAGCGGATTCGACTCTCGTTTTCAATTCGACTACACATGATTTTGGCGAGATTCAGCAAGGCGTCCCGCAGACGTTCTCATTTGAATTTACGAATAACGGTCTTGAGCCGATTGTTATCCAAAGCGTGCAACCTTCGTGCGGCTGTACTACGCCGGGTTGGACTAAAGAGCCTGTTGAACCGGGGAAAAAAGGCTATGTACAGGCAACTTATAATGCTGCTGCCGTTGGTTCTTTCAGTAAATCCCTGAAGGTAACATACAGTGGAAGTTCCAAATCCATTACATTGTATATTAAGGGGACGGTTAAGGAGGCGGAAAAGTAACCTTTCGGACTTTTGTATGATTGAAAAGTTCTGAAATTTCGCAAAAAACAAAACAGACGGGAGAAAATCATTTAGGGTGAGCTGCATGG
>JAITJX010000114.1 GCA_031278765.1 Tannerella sp.
CCCCCGAAAAAATTCAATATAAAGCCTGCATAAAGCCTGCATCGCAGGCAAAAGCCTGTTTAAGGCGATTGAAACAGATATATCAGACAAGTAAAATCCTATTTGTCTCAAATTTCTTATTTATTAACTTATACATAATAACATGAGCAAAAAAAAGATGAACAAAAAAACCGCATTGGGAAAGATTTTCTTTCTTTTGTATTTACTTTGCTGTTCGGGCGTAATTTATGCCCAGCAAACAGGCAAAGCAACCGGAAAGGTTGTTGACAGCAATGGAGATCCGATAATCGGCGCCATTGTACAGTTGCGAGACAATCCGTCGAGGGGAACAACGACGGATGTTGACGGTAAATTTTCGCTCGACGGGGTAGCCATCGGAGCGATAATTGATTTTAGTTTTATGGGATACGTCAAAGTCGATCGCAAGTTCGACGGCAAGGAAATGACAATCATCCTCCTGGAAGATTCCCAACTACTCGAAGAGGTGGAAATTGTCGCCTTCGGCACCCAGAAAAAGGAAAGCGTTTCGGCTTCCATCACGACCATTTCTCCCAAAAACCTGAAAGCGCCCACCAGCAACCTCACAACGACATTTGCAGGACAGATGGCGGGTATGATTTCCTACCAGTCGAGCGGAGAACCAGGCGCCGACAATGCCGAATTTTTCATTCGCGGCGTTACGACGTTTGGCTACAATGTCGATCCGCTTATCCTGGTGGACAACATCGAAATCACCAAAGACGAACTGGCGCGCATCCAGCCCGACGACATCGAGAGCTTCTCCATCATGAAAGACGCGGCGGCAACAGCGCTCTATGGGGCCAGAGGCGCCAATGGCGTTATCCTCATCAAAACAAAAGAAGGTACGGTAGGCAAAACCCAGCTGAACATCCGAATCGAGAATACTTTTTCGAAGCCGACGAAAGAGATAGATCTTGCCGACCCTGTTACGTACATGAAAATGCATAACGAAGCCATCGTTACCCGTCAGCTCGGCGACCCGCTGATGTATTCGGACGAGAAAATAGAAAATACCGAACGCGGCCTCTATCCCTTGCTGTATCCGTCAACCGACTGGAGCAGCGAACTCCTCAAGAAATACACTGCGAACCAGCGCGTGAACGTCAATATCAGGGGCGGCGGCGACGTAGCCCGCTATTATGTGGCGGCTTCGTATTCCAAGGACAACGGCATACTGAAAGTAGATCCGAAAAACAACTTCAACAACAACGTCAATCTCAACATATACAGCCTGCGCTCTAACGTGAACGTAGATCTGACGAAGACAACAGAACTGAAAGTGAGCCTCGACGGCACTTTTGAAGATTATACCGGTCCCCTGGGCAGCGGCTCGCGCATGTATGAACTCATCATGAAGAGCAACCCGGTACTGTTTCCTGCCTATTACCCGATAGATGAAGATCACCGCTATGTAACGCATACCCTGTTCGGCAACGCCGGCGACGGTCAATATCTCAATCCTTATGCCGAAATGGTACGCGGCTACCGGCAATACAACAAATCCATCATGGGAGCACAGATGGAAGTGCAGCAAAAACTGGACTTCCTGCTCAAAGGCTTGAAATTCCGGGCGCTGTTCAATACCAAACGCACGGCAAGAAACGAAATTTACAGGCAGTATGATCCCTATTACTACAAGCTAATGGACCACAATTATCTTACGGGCGAATACCATGTAGATATCATCAATCCCGACGCTAACGGCGAAAGCCTTCAGTCTGGCATCACAATACCGACAGTTGAAAATACCGTCTATTTTGAATCGGCTGTAAATTACAACCAAACTTTTAATGAAATCCACGACGTGGGCGCCCAGTTAGTCTTCACCATGCGCAACAGAACTATTCCTGCAACAGCCAATGACGCATCGACCGTGCTTGGTTCGCTTCCGTACAGGAACATGGGGCTGGCCGGCAGACTTTCATACGCTTACCTGAGCCGCTATTTTCTCGAAGGTAACTTCGGTTACAACGGCTCGGAACGCTTCTCAAAACAACATCGCTGGGGTTTCTTTCCTTCGATAAGCGCCGGATGGATGGTTTCAAAAGAAGATTTCTTCGAATCCTTGACCGAAACCATCTCCCAGTTGAAATTCCGCGGTTCCTACGGGCTTGCCGGTAACGACAACATCAGCAACAGCCGCTTCCTCTACCTGTCGAACGTCAGCCTCAATTCAGGTTCAACAGCATACGCCTTTGGTTACGAACAAAACGGATACATACGTCCCGGAATATCCATCAGCCGCTATGCCGATCCCAACATCTCCTGGGAAGTGTCCTACAAAACCAACCTCGCCATGGAACTGACGCTCTTCAAAAATCTGGCCGTTATCTGGGAATATTTCACCGAAAAACGCACCAACATCCTGCAAAGCCGTACTACCATCCCCTATTCCATGGGACTGTGGGCTAACCCGCAGGCAAATCTCGGAAAAGCCAAAGGAAACGGAACAGATTTTTCGCTCACGCATGACTATGCACAAGGGAAATTCTGGATACAAAACCGTGTAAACTTCACTTATGCCGTCAGCGAATACACACAGTTTGAAGATTACGACTATGATACGGAATGGTGGAAACTGCGCGTGGGCAACTCTACCACCCAGAGGTTCGGCTACATCGCCGAAGGCCTTTTCATCGACGACGCCGATGTGGAAAACTCCCCGCAACAGTTCGGCAGCAACCTCGTTAAGGCAGGCGACATCAAATACCGCGACCTCAACGGCGACGGCGTAATCAGCGACCGCGACATGGCGCCCATAGGCTATCCCGAAACGCCCGAAATACAGTACGGCTTCGGATCGTCGCTCGGATACAGGGGATGGGATTTTTCGTTCTTCTTCAACGGCATACACCGCCGTTCGTTCTGGATCGACTACAACGCCGTTTCGCCTTTCTTCAACACAACAGGGAGCAATAACACGCCCGGCTCTCCGGCAGGACACAATGCCCTGGCACAGTTCATCGCCGACAGTTACTGGAGCGAATCCAATCGCAATCCGTATGCCATCTGGCCCCGCCTGGCAACAGCGCTCAATCAGGTGCAGCATAACGCCTACACCAATACCTGGTTCATGCGCGACGGCGCTTTCGTCCGCCTCAAACAGGTGGAACTCGGCTACACGATACCCGAGAAACTGCTTGACAAATACAGGGTGAAAAACCTGCGCCTGTACGTAACCGGAACAAATCTTTTCAGCATCAGCAAATTCAAACTCTGGGATGTGGAAATGGCCGGCAAGGGACTTGGCTATCCCATCCAGAAAACATTCAATCTGGGTCTTTATGTAACTTTTTAATAATGTATAGAACAATGAAAAAAAGAATAATTACAATTTTATTATGTGGAATCATTTCGTCGTGCGACTATCTCGACATCGTGCCGGACATGATCGCAACAATAGAAGACAATGCTTTCTCCATGCGCTCGCAGGCTGAAAAGTTTTTCTTCACCTGCTACTCCTACCTGCCTTCCATCGGTTCTTACGACCAGGACCCCAGCTTGCTCGGCGGAGACGAAATATGGCTCTCCACCGAATATTCGGCAGGCAGCGCCAAATACCTGGCGCTGGGCAACCAACGCTCCAACGAACCTTATTTTGACTTTTGGCGAGGCGCAAACGGCGCCAAAAACCTCTACCGAGGCATCAGCGATTGCAATATCTTTCTCGAAAACATAGGAAGAGTACCCGACATGACCACCGAAGAACGAAACCGCTGGATTGCCGAAGTGGAAGTCCTGAAAGTATGGTATCACTTCTACCTGATACGGATGTACGGACCTATTCCCATCAAGGACGTCAACCTGTCGGTAACCGACGATACCGAAACGACGCACGTATATCGCAACACGATGGACGAATGTGTGGAATACTGCACAAGCAAAATAGACGCCATCATCAACAGCAACCAACTGATGGTAGCCATCGAAGACCAGGCTACGCAACTGGGCAGAATCACCAAAGGAATTGCGCTCATGATGAAAGCCAAGATACTCGTCACCTTTGCCAGTCCGCTCTTTAACGGCAATACCGACTACATCGGCCTCAAAGACAACCGCGGCATAGAAATCTTCAACCCCGTCAAAACCGAAGAAGAAAAAATCGCACTGTGGCAACGCGCAGCACAGGCCTGCAAAGACGCAATAGACTTCTTCCACAGCCCCGAAATAGGCATTGACCACCTGTATAAATATACGGGAACACAGTTTGGAAACATATCCGGCAGAACCCGCCTCAAACTCAGCATCAGAGGAGCGATGGTAGAACGGTGGAACGACGAAATTATATGGGCGGATTCGCGCAACTGGCCGCAGACATACCAGCTTCAGGCTTATCCGCGCGACTTCAACGCTACCAATGCAAACGGACAGACAACCAATCGCAACAACTACGCCGTACCCCTGAAAATCGTAAACTGGTTCTACACCAAAAATGGCGTGCCTGTCACGGAAGACAAGACATGGAACTACAATGCACGCTTCACGCCGCGTACCATCGGCATAGACCAGCAGTATTACCTGCAAGTAGGCGAGGAAACGGCAGGCATGTTTTTCGACCGCGAACCGCGACTGTATGCAAGCGTCGGATTCGACCGCGGAATATGGTTCGGACAAGGCAATACGAGCGAAACAGCCCAGGCGCCACATGCACGCGCAGGCGAATATACGCAAAATACCATCCAGCACTCATGGAATACTACCGGCATGTGGCCTAAAAAACAGCTGCACTGGCTTACGGTATGCTCCGGTTCAACGACGGTAACATACACCCTCTATCCCTTCCCGATCTTCCGCCTGCCCGACCTGTACCTCATGTATGCGGAAGCGCTTAACGAAGCCGGCAACACACAGACCGCACGCGACGAAGCCATACAGTACATAGACATAGTACGCGAACGCGCCGGCATCCCGCCCGTCAAGGAAGCATGGGACAACTATTCCAACGACCCCACAAAATACCAGCGCCAGGCAGGCCTGAGAGATATTATACGTCAGGAAACGCTTGTCGAATTTGTTTTTGAAGGACATCGCTTCTGGGACGTCCGGAGATGGAAAACAGCCATGACGGAATACAACAAACCCATCACCGGATGGAACCTGGTGGCAAGCTCTGCTGCCGAGTATTTCCTGGAAACATGGATCTATACACGTAAATTTACTCCCAAAGACTATTTCTGGCCTATCCACGATGGAGAAATACTGAGAAACAAGAATACGCTTCAAAACTATGGCTGGTAAACCTTTTAATTCTTAGAAATATGAAACATAACATTATATTTTTTCTGACAACAAGCATATTGCTTACCGCTTGCGGTACAGACAACATGAATACTCCCATCGGGAGCACGGAAACGCCGAAACAGGTAATCGTAACCGGCGTGAGAAACATCAGCGGAGCGTCCATTATCTATTATGACCGTCCAAACGATCAAAACCTTAAATACGTTAAGGCGGTATGGACCACCGACGATAATATCGAATACAACCAGACCGCTTCTTTTTATACCGATTCCATCCTGGTGGACGGCTTCGGGCAGGAAGGCGATTTCAAGGTAAAACTCTATTCCGTCAGCGCAGGCGAAACCGCTTCGGAACCCGTGGAAGTATCCATACATCCCGAAAGGCCGCCCTATCTCGTGGCCTACGACAAACTTCAAATCCTGCCCAATTTCATGGGCATCCGGGTATTATCCGAAAACGAAACGGCGGCCAAACTGACCTTCCGCACATTTAAGAAAGATACCGTCGCCAACGAATACGTGGAAGTAGGTACCGATTATGCGATAAGCAGGGACATAGAATATTACAACAGAGGACACGCCGCCGACACATTACAGTATTTCCGCGTACAGGTGCGCGACCGCTGGGGACACTGGTCGCCGCCAAAAGACGCCGCCTGCTCGCCATGGTTCGAGACCGAACTCTCAAAAAGCCTGTTCAGCGAGGTCGCACTCTGTAACCTTTCGGGTGACGGCTCTTCCGTGCCAGACCAGACGGGATACCTGTTGCCTACAAACTTCTGGGGACACAAAATGCACTCCTGGAGCGGATCGGACGTACAGTTCAGATACCTTTACAACGGTACCGCACTTGGCTCTTCAAGCCAGTGTTACCACACAAAACCTGCCGCCCCCCTGCCGCAGCATTTCACTTTAGACCTCGGCGCACAGTACAACCTCAGCCGCTTCGTCATGTGGCCACGTAACGACGCCCCCAACCTTTTCCGCGGCGGACACCCACAGATCATACGCATCTACGGCGCATCCTACAACGGACCAGATCCGGAACAGCTGGTGGACAACATTTACGACCAGGATGCATGGCTCGACCTCGGCATTTTCTACATCTCAAGAGCCGACGGCTCTTTTGACCCTTATCCGGGAACAGCTGACCGCACCGCCGAAGACGATGCACTGCTTGAAAAAGGGCATGAAATGATCCTCAAAGCCACCGACCAGAAGATACGATACCTGCGCGTGCAAACCCTCAAGTGCTTCTCCACAAACACTACTTCCGGAGCCGTGATGATAAGCGAAATCAGCGTATTCGGATCTGACAAATAACCCTATGTTAAACGAATAATTTATTTTAATTATGAAGAATATATCAAGTTTTTATATCGCACTCGCAATGCTTTTAATGTATTCATGCTCCCCGATGGATCATAAATACAGCGATTTCGTCGAAGATGGCCCCATAACCTACCTCGGCAAACTGAAAGAGACGGAAATAAAAGTTATCGGCGAAAGAAACAGAGTGCATTTCATTTGGCCCAAACAGGGAGACCCGCGTGGTACAAAAGCGGAAATATACTGGTCGAACAAAACGGGACGCCACATGGAAAACGTTGATCCGGCGAAAGAAACCAGCTTCTACATCTCCGACCTCGCCGAAGGCTCATACATCTTTGAAATACAAATACTGGACGAGGAGGGACACAGCTCCATACCCGTCGCCGTTACGGCCACCGTCTACGGCACAACATGGGAATCATACCTCACGAACAGAAACATCATGGGAAACGCGCAGGAAGGCGACGACAGAAAGATTACTTATCGGGAAAACGTCGATAAAACAATACTCGGTACCGAATTTGAATGGAAACAGGACGGCGCAACACATGCCGCATACGTGGATTCCTCACAGACAACGGGCTATCTTGAAGGCTTCAAAGCGCTCTCTTTTCGCTATCGCACGAAATACATACCGGAGGAAGGAGGCGTTGACGTCTTTTATTCGCCGTGGCAATATTTTGTCGACAACATCACAGCCGAAGACATTGACGCCGGTTTCGACAAGCCAACCAATACATACACCCTCCCCATACCCAACGACGGCAACTGGACGGGATATGAATTTCGATGGACCGACAAAACCACAGGCGAAGCCATGAGCCGCTCCATAAGCGGAAACCTCGCTACGCTCTCCGACTACAACGCTTTGGCCGTTAATATCATCACCCTCTTTACGTTCGACGGCGTCCCCATTTCGACGATGCCGCTCGAATACGGTACCGTGAGATACGTAGACCTGGACCGCTCCACCTGGTACATGGCGCCCGAAACAAGAGCCGCCGACGGAAGCGAAATCAAAATGGGAGAAAACAACGCCGATTTCAACACAACGGCATTAATCGTAAAAAAAGTAAAATCACCCTGCATCTCCCACTGGATACCCGGAGGAGCCAACGGCAGCGCCGACGCCAACAACGTGCCCTCTGCGCTCTATGACGACAACTACGACACCTTCCTCTCCATCTGCAAAGGACCCGGTCCAAGCCCCACGCAGACACACTCCGTTGGAGGCGTCGGACCATTGCCGGCAGGAGAAGAAATCTACTTTATCATCGACCTGGGCGAGAGGCAAAAATTCAATTACTTCAGACTCGTCTACCGACCCGCACAAAGCTCACACACCCTGAAACCACAAATGGTTTCCTTCTACGGCAGCAACGACCCCGACCCGACCTCCGCCACATGGAGCGAGATACAAAAAGGAATCGTTCCGCCCGGATGCGGAGACCCGTCAAACAACGCAAACCTGGAACACATCGGACGAATCAGCGGAAACGTCATTCTGCCCGACTGCGACTTCCGCTATGTCAAAATGACCTACGACGGATGGACGGACTCCAGCAATTCCATGCAACTGTCCGAACTCTTCCTCGGTTATTATTATTAACCTTACCCGTCAATCTCCCGAAAACAGACAGAGGGAAAAGAGGCTGCCGCAAAAATACGGCAGCCTCTTCTTTTTTTCCTTCAACGACAGATGGCTTCTTACAACGCTGTAAGAACACTTCTTACAACGCTGTAAGATGGCTTCTTACAACGCTGTAAGAACGCTTCATACAACGCTGTAAGAACACTTCTTACAATGCTGTAAGATGGCTTCTTACAACGCTGTAAGATGGCTTCTTACAACGCTGGTTGAAGCGAGCAAACTGAACGGTAAAATATCTCCTGTTCTTTTTAAAGAATACAGGCCTGCGGGACAGGAACTCCGACAGTGTGAAAGAGCGTCTCAAACAAAGAATTGTCCGGAAAAATTTCTTTATTTAAAAACAGGTTTGTATCTTTGTCCGGAAATTTCAGAATCGAGGTATAATTTTTAATTATCAAACTTAAAAACAACAAATAATTATGTCAAAAGTAACAGTTATTGGCGCAGGCAACGTAGGATCTACCTGCGCAGACGTTCTTGCCAAACGCAATGTGGCATCGGATATCGTATTGATAGACATCAAGGAAGGCGTATCCGAAGGTAAAGCGGCGGATATTATGCAAACAGCAAGCCTGACGGGCATCAATGTGCGCGTAAAAGGCGTAACAAACGACTATGCGGCAACGTCCGGTTCAGACGTTATCGTTATCACATCGGGCATTCCCCGCAAACCGGGTATGACGCGCGAGGAACTGATAGGCGTGAACGCAGGCATCGTAAAATCCGTAGTAACAACCGCCCTGCAACATTCTCCCAAAGCCAAACTGATAATAGTAAGCAATCCCATGGACGCCATGTGCTACCTGGCTGCCAAAATCTCAGGGCTTCCGCGCAACAGCGTGCTGGGACTTGGCGGCGCGCTCGACAGCGCACGTTTCAAATACTACCTGAGCCTGGCGCTGAAAGCAAATCCCAACGATATCGAAGCAACAGTGATAGGCGGTCATGGCGACACAACGATGGTGCCGCTTGTTTCGCTGGCAACATACCGTGGCGTGCCGGTAACGCAATTCCTTTCAAACGAAACGCTGGATAAGGTATCTGCCGAAACGAAAGTGGGCGGCGCCACGCTGACGAAACTTCTCGGCACATCTGCCTGGTACGCTCCGGGCGCCGCCGCAGCAGCAATGGCCGAATCTATCATTAACGACGAAAAGAGAATCATTCCCTGCGGCGTTCTCGTGGAAGGCGAATATGGCGAAAGCGACCTTGTCATCGGCATCCCCGTCGTTGTCGGCAAAGACGGCTGGGAAAAAACGCTCGAATACCCGATAAACGACAAAGAGCGCATCGCTTTCAAGGCTTCATCCGATGCAACCCGCGCCGTCAATCAAATCCTGATAGACAACGGAACCATCAAATAGCAAAAAAGAACGCACAAAGAAGAAGAGGCTGTCGCGAAAGTTATCGCGACAGCCTCTTCTTTTTTATATATCTGCGCACAGGGGGTGAGAACCAACAGGTGTCTCGGCAAGTTCTCTAAAGCGGTCTTATTCCAATCCCCGGCAAACCGGAAAGCACAAGTTTGCCGTCAACGACGGTTGTACCCTCAAAAATATCATTGCTTATAAGAAGATTCCCGTCCAGGTCGGCAAAATCAACTGCGGGCGAGAGCTGGGAAGCAGCCGAAATGGCGCAGGAGGTTTCGGTCATGCAGCCTGTCATAACGTCCATGCCGGCGGCGCGCGCCACGGTGAGGATTTTCCATGCTTCGCGCATTCCGGTACATTTCATCAGTTTGATATTTACGCCCGTGTAAGCGCCTTTGATTTTCGGCAGATCATAGAGTCGTTGGAAGGATTCGTCTGCATAGACGGGCAGCGGGCTGCGTTCGGTAATCCATGCGTTGTCGTCGGGTTTATGTTTCGACATGGGCTGTTCTACCATCACAGCGCCTTTGTCTTTCAGCCAGCAAATCATGTCGAGGGCTTCGTGTTTGTTCTTCCAGCCCTGGTTGGCATCGATGGCGAGCGGTTTGTCGGTTACGGAGCGGATGGCTTCGACGATCTGTTTGTCGCGGTCGCTTCCGAGTTTCACTTTCAGGATATTGAATCGGGCTTCGTCCTGGCGTGTTTTCTGTTTTACGACTTCTTCGGTATCGATGCCTATCGTGAACGTTGTCGAAGGGGCTTTCGTTTTGTCAAGTCCCCAGATTTTGTGCCATGGCTGTCCCATCAGTTTTCCGACAAGGTCGTGTAGCGCAATATCGATGGAAGCCTTTGCAGCGGTATTGTTTTCGGTTATTTTGTCGATGTAAGTAAGGATATCTTCCATCTCAAAGGGGCTGGAGAAACGGGAAAGGTCTGCTTTTTTAAGAAATTCCATTACCGAAGCCTGCGTTTCGCCGAGGTAAGGCGGCAGGGAGGCTTCGCCGTATCCTGTGAGTCCTTCGTATTCAATTTCCGTCAGCACGGCGGGAGTTGTTTTGCGCGAAGAATTGGCAATAGTGAAAACGTGTCGCAGTTGCAGGTCGAAGGGTTTGAACGTCAGTTTCATTTTGCTCGAATCAGCCGTCGCCCTGTTAATATTGAAAGCCTTGATTTCAGGGAGAGAGAGCAGTGTTGTGGAAGCGCCCAGCAGGGCTGTTGTTTTTAAAAAGCTTCGTCTTGAATTTTTCATGATTGGTGGGTCATTCGTTTGTTACTGTTCATTTGTCATTATTTCATTTAACCATTTGACGCCTTTTGTGCCGACTGCTCCAAGTATTCTTCGCGCCTGTACAAATTCGCGGGTATTGAGTTCGTCGTAGTCAGGTTTTGCGGGATCGAGGCTTGCTATCCTGACGAATCCAGCTTCGTGGATAAATTCTTTGTTTCCCATATAGATTCCTGTATGGCGGATACGGTCTTTTTTGCCGTGTTCGCCTTTTTTACCGAAAAACATAAGGTCTCCTTTATGGAGGTTATCGTAACCGTTTGCAATATCGACGGGGATGCCGGCAGTGGCCTGCTGTGAAGCGTCGCGCAGCAGGACAATGCCATTCATCAGGAAGACGGTTTTAGTGAAGCCGCTGCAATCCATCATTTTGGTGGAAGTACCGCCCCAGGTATAGGGTATTCCTTTTAGGAGTAGGGCTTTTTCGATGATGCTTTCTTCCGTCGGGCGTAATTCGGAGAGCCATTGATGCAAGGGTTTTGCTTCGCTTTTCCGTATGTATGCCGTGTCGCCGGCAGGATAGGCCACCTGATAGAAGTCATCCTGTTCGCCAGTCAGGCGCAGGATATTTCCGAAAACGAGGTCGGAAACGGTTTGTGATTTCTCGGCGGGATGTGCATGTGAGAAGCCGTAGATGTCCGTAAATATGACTTTTTCTGATGACAGCCATTCGTTGAACGCCGCTTTGTTCATGCGTGTAAACGCCGATCCGGCAGTCCAGCCGAGGTAGCCTTCGGGCGTTCTGATGCGCCACCATCTGTTGTGCTGCAAGAGCCTCAGGGGCATTCCGAGCAGTAGCTGCGTGGCCATTTCGGCCGAATAGTCGCCGTGTGTGCGCACATCGGCAACAGAGACGTTCACTATGCCGTATATTTCGTCTCCCAGCGTCGAATCCGGCAGGATGGTTACACTGTCTATTGCTTGCGGCAAGAGTTGCAGCAGTTCGTCTTTTGCCGCCACCAGGGAAGTATATCCTTTTAGGACAGGTTTCCCGTTTTTTGATGCTGTCGCGCGGACGTCAAAGACGTCGTCGCGGGAGTCGGGCGCATGTTTTTGCCGTACCTGTTCGATAACAACCTTCATATCCCGTTTCCCGGGGAAACAGGATATGAAGGTCAGGATAAACAGCAAGGCGTATGAATGTTTCATAAGGTACAGGGAGAAGATATTGTGTCTGTTAAAAAATTATTCCTCTTCCGTATCCCACCAGACGGGGTAAGAGATAATCGTTCTCTTATTGGCTTCAGGATTTGACTCCAGCCAGTTGGTTGAATTATAATTTACTTCATGGGCACATTGCTGGAAACGGCGCGGCCAGTAGCGGGGATCGTTGGGATCTTCGCTTGGATAGCACTGTTTTCCGGTAGCATTGACTTCGGACGGACGTCCGAAATCCGGATATACTACGCCAAATTCTCCGGACACAGAATAGTTGAAACGTCGCATATCCGTCCAGTTCTGCATGGTCATCGACATGGCAATCTGCTTTTGCTGCATGATTTTTGCCATGGTCAATTCGGCGCCGCTTTGGGCTACAGCGTCGCTGTTCAGGAATGAAGTAATTTCATTTTCCGAAATCACCTCCTTGCCCAATACCTGCGGATATTCTTTCAGTTTTTCGTTCATGGCTTCCATGTGTGCGCGAATGCCGGCCTTGTAGGCTTGGAGCGCTTCATCTCTTTTACCTTGTCGGAACAATACTTCCGCCTTGATGAAACACATCTCGTGATAGCAAACGAGATGTGCATGTGCATCGGCGCGAATATAAAAGCTGCCTGTTGAATTGACGTTAATATCTTCGGAGGGATCAAAAGCCGGATTAGCCCATCTCATCCCGTTATAGCGATTGGCATAATAGCGATCGTCTTTTGCTTCCGGTTCCAAATAGCCGTTGCCTGCTATCCAGTCCAGGCGGTCGGAATAAACCGTTATATAGACGGAATCACCCTGTCGGGTCGTTTTTGTGCTCGTGGTGTACCATCGGTTTGCATAAGTGGGGTCATTCTTGGCGGCTTCCGTAGAGGCGTAGAGCAATCCGGACGGATGCGTGGTAGTGCCCGGTTTTGTGGCGCGGATTTCAAACGCAACCGGTCCACCGTCCAGACGGATATCCGAATTGATAAGGTCTACGCCTTTCGACAAGCGCCATTCTTTTCCGTTGGGACCGTTAAATTCACCGCTTGGAATAATCCTTGTCGCTCGTGGGTCTTGTACATGGGAGCCTCCGGTAAAATCGTTGGTCAACAAGTCGGTGTACCATTTGCTCAAACGCTGTCCGGTACCGCTCACATTTGTAAATTGAAGCGCCGCCACAATGCCGGCTTTATTCGCCGTTTCGCTGTTGATGAAACGCATTACGGTGTTATCGTTCACTGCCCCCGGCGCTTTTTCGAGCGCTGCCAGAATGGCTTGCGGATCATACAGCGATTTCTTTTTACTGATATTATTCAGCCAGCGGGCTTTCAAGCCATACGCCAGTTTGATCCATTTTTGCGTATCGCCTCCGTTCCATATATCGCCTCCTGAGAGCGGGGTTGCCGTCACAGGTTGCGGTTTCGACAGATTTTCAATCGCTTTTTCCAACATGTCCAGACAGCCGTAATAAATTATTTTTCCATCGTCATATACGGGTGTAATGCTTTTGCCCAAGGCGTCCGTATATGGCATTTCGCCATACAAATCCAGCATCAGCATAAATCCCCACGCATGAATAAGTTGTGCAGCTCCTACGTAACTCCATGCTTCTTCTGCCGTCGCTTTGTCAATCAGTGGTTGCAAGTTGGAAGCGCAATAAACAAACCAGGCTTGATATGGCCAGGTAGTAGAAGCAATAGGAACGTCCCAGCGGATGATGCCGTCATTGCTGTTGCTGGTGCTACCGATTTTCGTGATATTCTGAGTGATCCATGACGCCCTGGTGCCTGATGATTCGTATGCGTCAATAAATTGCATCTGTATGGAACGCAGACGCAGGTCAGGCGAAGGGACTGTATTGCTTACTTTCGACGGGTTGTCGTTTACGTTCAGCCAGTCACTGCATGAAAACAGAACGCAAAGCGATAAAATACCTAATATATAAACTGTTTTTTTCATATTCGTTTTTTTTAGAATGTTAAATTAAGACCGAATGAAATTCCCGATAATGCGGGAATACCGCAATAATCAATACCTACGGAACTGGAGCCTACAGCGCCGGAACCGGCAGCCGAAGTCTCCGGATCCATACCTTTATAGTTTGTCCACAATAAAAGGTTGTTGCCGGTTAGCGTTGCTGTCAATCCTTTAATTGCTTTCTGTTTAACCAGTATCTTCTGAGGAAGGGAATAACTTAGCGAAACGGTGCGCAGGCGCAGCCAGTTGGTATTTGTCATGAAAAGAGCCGATTCCTTAAGGTAAGCATTTTGCCAGTAGCTATTGATGATATAACGACCGCTTTGTTGCTGGCCATTGATGTCGTACATTTGATCGGCTTCGAAAGTAAAGGTCTTCGGTTCGGAGTAAATCGGGTTGTTCTCTGCATCTTTGCCTGTTTCAACTACACCGGTGATGGAGAGATGCTCCCTGTCCATCGTTCGCGCACTCATTCCGTTATCCGTCAGATAATAATCGGTTCCGTTATATACATCTCCTCCGATACGGTATTCAAACAAAAACGACAAATTCCAGTTTTTATATGATACGCTGTTGTTAAATCCGCCGAAAAGTTTTGGTTCACGATTGCCGATCTCGTGCGTAGTTTCACCGTCGTCCAGCGGCATCCCTGTATTTTCATCCAAAACGAGATGGCCGTCCGAGCTTCTTCGCCACTCGGAGCCGGAGATAGCCATAAAATTTCCGTTGTTAAACGAAGCGGCCTTTGCATTGCCAACCTGAACGTCGGTTACATAGAGTATCTCAAGACCGGCAAGCAAGTCTTCCACTTTTCCGCGGTTTCCGGAGACATTCAACGTAACATCCCAGCTAAAGTCATCGGTTTTTACGGGTTTGCCGGTAATGGTCAATTCCATGCCTCTGTTTGCAATGATGCCCGCATTTGTCATCAGGAGGATAAATCCGGTGGTCTGGCTCATACGCGGTTGCAACAGTTGGTTGATACTTTTGTTTTGATAATAGGTGTATTCAAAACCCAGACGGTTGTCCAGCAATTTCACGTCAAATCCATATTCCTGCGATTCGGTAATTTCCGGTACCAGATAAGGATTACCACGCGTCCATTCATCGCGGATACCCAGTCCGTTGCCATTATCGTAAGTCGTATATTCGGGAGAATTTACGTAAGTATTGGTTACGTAAGCGGCGGCGTCCTTACCAACCCTTGCCCAGGAAGCGCGAAGTTTTCCGAACGAAAAAATATTGTTTTTCGGCAGCAATTCGGTAAAAACAAAACTTCCCGACAGCGAAGGATAAAAATACGAACGGTTGTCGATGGGAAGAGTTGACGTCCAGTCATTACGCCCTGTTACCGTCAGGTAAAGCATGCTTTTCCATGATGTATTAAATTCGCCGTAAGCGCCAACCAGACGTTTTTGTGTTTTCGACTGAGCAATAGCCAAATCTTCTTTTGCTACGTTGGTAACGGCATAAAAACCGGGTACGATGAAATTCCAGGCCGCGCGTCCGTTGTAGTCAATTTCCGTCGATTCGGATGTTGTCCCAAGCAACAGGTTCAAATCGAAATCGCCGATGTTTTTGTGAAATGTCGTCATCAGGTTAGAGGTCAAATATTCATAATTCCGGTCGTTTTCCGCCAGTAAACCTTTCTGATATGCCAATGATATACCGGACTGAGGAGCGGCAAAGCGGGTAGTGTGCTGGTCATAGCGGTCGATACCAACCACATAAGCAAGATGCCACCAATCAGTTATATCAAAATCCAGACGCAAATTTCCCGTCAGGCGATTGGTCTTGTCTTCTCTTGGCATTTTGTTCAGTATCCAGTAAGGATTATCGTAGTCATTTTGTATCAATTCGCTCGGGAACAAACGGTATTTGCTTCCGTCTTCGTTGAGCCAATGCTTCATATCCAAATCGCGTGGCCAGATACTGGCAGTCTGAACGGAACCCTCGCCGTTGGAATTATACAAACCGCCGGAAGTCAGCGAGCTGTTTTGTTTGGCAATAGAATAACCTACGTTGGCGCCTATTTTTAGTTTGCCGTATTTTTGCTCGCCGTTGAAACGAAAAGTTGTCTTGCTGTAATCGGATTCCGGAATGATACCCGACTGATCGTAATTGGAAGCGGAGAAATAGAACGAACCGTTTCTTGAACCGCCGGAAACGTTCACACTATTGTCCCACACATTCGACGGTTGATAAAACGAGCCCAGGTTGTCATAGACGGTTTCACCTGCTTCAAATGCGCGTCCCCACGATGTCATGGTCGTCGTTGCCTCTCCTTCATACAAAGATCCTTTTGAATCGTAATACCCTCTTTTGTATTTGTCCTGCTGTTCGGGCAGGCGATTTGCCCAGCTGGTTTGGAATTTTGAATTAAATCCTACCTGAATCTCACCTTCCGATCCTTTTTTGGTGGTAATGAGAATTACGCCCGCAGCAGCACGCGAACCATACAGGGCTGCAGCAGCCGGACCTTTCAAGACTGAAAGATTTTCAATGTCTTCAGGATTGATGTCCATGACGCGGTTGCTGTAAGTAGAGTTAGTCGATTGAGCTCCATCAAATGAACTGTTACCGTTTATATTGGTAGAGTTGTCATAAATAATGCCGTCTACAACAAACAGCGGCTGGTTATCACGTTCAAGCGATGTACCGCCACGCAGGATGATACTGGCGCCTGCGCCTGCGCCTCCGCTGGTTTGCGTGATACTCACGCCGGCAATTTTTCCGCTCAACGAATTAAGGATATTGGCCGTTTTGTTTTTCATTATTTCTTCACTTCCAATATCCTGTACGGCATATCCCAGCGCTTTCTTCTCTTTGGTGATTCCCATAGCGGTTACAACAACTTCTTCAAGCATCGAAACTTCCTCCTGCATTACAATCCGGTAGTCGGTTCTATAGCCTTGAATAATTTGTGTTTTATAGCCGATATATGAAAAGATAAGGACTGGGGCGGCCCCCCCTCCCCCCGGAAGATCGAGGCTGAATTTGCCTTCAACATCGGTTATAGCGCCATTCGTTGTCCCCTGTTCTACGACGCTCACTCCAACAAGGGCTTCACCCGTCCGGGTGACAACCGTACCCACAGCCCGTCTTGTTTGCTGTGCTACTTTAGACTCCGAAGAATCGTTTGCATATGCTTCTTTCGTTTGTATTGTGCTAAATAACAAACTAAAAACAAGCACGTTCATCATTTTTCCGATTACTTTCATATCACTTCTTTTTTTTGTTAATATTAGAAAAACTGTGTGCAAATGTAAATATAAATTTCATATAAAAAATAAAAATCAATAAAAAATATTCTTTTCCTGTTAAAATGAAAGATTCAATAAAATCTTAATCTCGTCAATATCAATAAATTTATCCGACAGCGCAAATTTTCTTTCGTGAAGTTGTCTAAAAATTTAAGTTGATGCAAAATTATATAAAAACTCTTCGATCTCCAAATGTATGCGATAAAAAGGTTTTTTTTGCAGATTAATTGTTGTCGACAGCATTTCATTGAAGCGCGCTCCCTTTCTGTCCGAACTTTGATTCTTTTGATTTGTCTGATTAAAAGGAGGAGGAACATCTCCAACAGCCCGCAGGGTTTTAATCGTTTCTGCACGAAGAAAATGTTTTTCTTCTCAGAGATGCATCTCTCTCCATTTGGAATATTTCACCAGCGTATAGAGGGCATGGAACACGGCCAGTAAAAAGCCTTCATAACCGTCGAGAAAGCCCATTTTCAGGATGTACATTTTAAGGAAAGCAAACAGCGACGAGAGGTAAATGCTGAAAACAGACTTGCTTTTTCCTTCCTTGCAGTACTGGGAAGCCCATGCAGAGGTGTAGATGTTGAATTTTCTGAAATATTCTTCCAGATTGACGTAGGTATAATGATTGATGTATTCTTTGATCCGTCCTGTGGGGAAGGGAGTGAGAAACGTTTCGTGCACCGGCTTGCTGTCGAAGTGTCCGGCGCGGTTCCTGAACAGGCGAATCCTGTAGAAATTATTCCATCCGCCGTGTAAAATTTTTTTTCCGAAGCAGATGCTGGAAAAGCGTATCTGGTATACGGCATAAGGCGAGGGAGCGGAAATTATTTCTTGTATCGCTTTTTTAAGCGGCAGGGTTACTTCTTCGTCCGCATCAAGCATCAGAATCCAGTTTCCCCTGCATTTGTCGATGGCCGAATTTTTTTGTATGCCGTATCCTTTCCATTTTTCCGGATATACATGTGCGTGAAAAGATTTTGCTATTTTGACCGTGTCGTCTGTGCTGTAATTGTCGACAATGACGATTTCATCCGCAATGTCCTTAACGGCATTCAGGACTGCGGGCAGATGACGTTCTGCGTTGTATGTGATCAGTGCAACCGATAGGTTCATAAGCGTTCATTAAAAATTAGTGTGTATTCTGACTGCAAAGATAGCATAAAAAGCGGCATAAAGGAGGGAAAATAAAAAAAATAATGTGAAATGTCTTTTTTTTGAAGATATGTATTTACATTTGTACGGTTTTTATCAACGATATCAAAGATGAGTTACATACTTGCAACAGTTTTAATTATTATTGCTTCTATCATATATATCCTTAAAAGAACGGCGCAAAAAAACGGCGTCCGAATTTTCATGTATCATCATATCGGAGAAATAAACGACGGAAATCCGTCTTCTTATTATGTTGATGAGAGGATGTTTTCCCTGCATCTCGACCTGATAACGGAAAAATATTGCCCTATATCCCTTTCCGAGTTGGAGGAGAGTTGTGAACAGGGGCGAAAGTTGCCATCGGGAGCGGTATTGCTTACTTTTGACGACGGATACCGTAATAATTATACGTATGCCTTTCGGGCGGCAGCAGCGAAAAAAGTACCGATCACCCTGTTTTTAAGTACCGGCGAAATAGACCGGAAAGATGATATGCTGACGTGGGAACAGGTGAAAGAAATGCAGGCGAGCGGATGGGTATCGTTTGCTTCGCACGGCGTTCGTCATCTGCGCCTGCGTGAATTAAGCGACGAAGAGGTTATGCGCGAGCTTGCGGCCAGCAAAAGGGAAGTGGAAGAGCAGACGGGAAAGGCGGTGAAAAGTTTCTGTTATCCTTACGGCGCATTCGACAGACGAACGAGACGGCTGGTTTTCAAAGCAGGATACGTTATGGATTTCGGAACGCGAAAGGGTATCAATACGTGGATGTGGAAAGCGCGGCGTCCCCTGTTGCGCGCTCATGTAATGAGAGGCGAAACGGTAAAAGATTTTCAAAATCAGTTGAAAACCGGTTATAAAAGAGGATTGCCTGTATGGCTGTTCCGTTAGGAAACTGTTGAGCAGTGGTTAAAAACAAAAATAATAATATAATTGTATTAAGGAAAAGATGAAAGTATCCGGGTTTAGTTTTATCAGGAATGCCCTCAAGTATGATTATCCTGTTGTGGAAGCCATTTTGTCGGCGCTTCCGTTGTGCGATGAATTTGTTGTTGCCGCAGGAAAATCGGACGACGCGACGTTGCAGTTGCTCCAAAATATCGGTTCTCCCAAAATACGGATCATTGAAACGGTATGGGATGATTCGTTAAAAAACGGCGAAACGCTGGCCTGTGAAACGAATAAAGCGTTTCAAGCCGTCTCAGCCGATGCGGACTGGGCTTTTTATATTCAGGGTGACGAGGTTTTACACGAACGGTATCATGGTATTGTCCGTGAAGAAATGATGCGCTGGAAAGATGATGCGCTTGTTGATGGCCTGCTTTTTCATTACAGGCATTTTTACGGCTCGTATGATTATGTTGCCATTGCCCCTCACTGGTACCGGAACGAAATAAGAATTGTCCGGAGAAACAAAAATATCTATTCTTACCGTGATGCGCAGGGATTCAGGAAAGATAACAATAAAAAACTGAACGTGAAAAAGATTGATGCGTGTATATACCATTACGGCTGGGTGAAACATCCCTGCAACATGCAGCAGAAGATCAAAGGATTCATCCGTCTTTACCGTAGCGAAATCGGCGAAAACATAATGAAATCGTCCGAATTTGACTATTCCGGCATTGACGTTCTGGCGCGTTTCGAGGGAACTCATCCGGAGGTCATGCAGGATAGAATCAGGCGAATTAACTGGAAATTCGATCACGACATCAGCAGCAGAAAAAACCTGTCCCTGAAATACCGTTTCAAAATGTTCGTCGAAAAATATATGGGATACAGGATATTCGAGTACAGGAATTATAAAATCATTTAACCGTCAAACGGTTTTCCATCATTCGGGTGATGTATTGTTGAATGATGGCTTTCAGTTTGGTTTCCATTTCGAATTGCTGTTTTTCTGCTTTTCCTGCCAGGTTGTTTTCGAGGAAAATATCCGATTTATAGTTGTACAGCCCTTTTGTTTCGAGGCCGTCGAACTGCAGAAAGCAGTCGCGTTGCAGGAACTGGTATTGCCGGCTGTTGTAATTTGTAACGAATTTATCATCTTCGTCCGTATGAAAAATATCCTGTCCGAAGGCAAAATAAGGTTTATCGTAATTCAGGTATCCCAGGATGCCGGGCATGATGTCGATTTGCTGTACGGGCATTGTTTTCAATCCTTTCAAAGCAGCGTTTCCCGGATGATAAAACAGGATGGGGACGGCATAAGCGTTTATATCCGTCAGATATTCGCGGTGAGAGGTCTGGTTTGTATGATCGGCAGTGATGATAAACAGGGTATTGTCGTACCAGTCGTAGCGCGACATTATTTTGAAGAACTCTCCGAGTGCATAATCCGTATAAGCCACACACTTGTGAATCGGCTGCGTACCTTTGGGAAAACGTCCTTCGTATTTTTCAGGGATACGGAACGGATGATGCGAGGTTGCCGTGAATACGCATGTTACGAATGGCTGTTCAAATTCGCCCAGCCTGTGGGCATAAAACCGTAAAAATTCTTCATCCCAAACCGCCCATACGCCATCCAAATCTTTATTGCCGTATTCGTCCTGTCCGAAATAAGCGTCAAATCCTGCGCTTCTGGCATAAGCCGAGAATCCCATCGAGCCATTGGGGGCGCCATGAAAAAAAGCCGAATAATAACCTTTTTCTTTCAAAACGGAGGCAATACTGCTGACCTCATTTGTTGAATAGGGCGTTAAGATATACGGCTCGATAAACATCGGGATACTCGAAAGTATCGACGGCATGGCGTCTATTGACTTTCGCCCGTTGGCATACGAATATTTAAATGTGAGGCTTTCGGCACAAAGCGAATCCAGGAAGGGCGTATAACCTCTGTAAGTCCCGCCGTCTAAATTGCTGTTGAAAAAACCGGAATATTCCTTTCCCAAACTTTCGATAATGAGAATCACAACGTTGAGCGGTTTGAACGGTTCAACGGGCGCAGGGTGATGAACCGGCGAATAGATGGTTTTCATTTCGTCTTCGCTCTCGAAATATCCGGGATGTGCATATACCGCTTTATTTAATGTCCGGAGGATACAAAACGGCGTGTTGAGGACAATAGCCGTTTCAATGCTTTTATTTACATATTCGTTTGCATTGCCCAGTGTTATGGGACGGGTTGTGACGCCCGTTCCGCCACGCATACCGGTAACGGCAGCACAGGCGAATGCAAACATTAACAGCGTATGCAGCGAATAATGGATTATCCCCTGTTTCAGCGAAAGTTTCTTTTTTTCGACGCCGCGAGGAATGTAGCAGAGTTTATAAAGGACGAAAATCATAATGACGGCAAAGAAGCTGACATACCAGTATTCCGCTACGCTGCGAAGCAGAATTTCAAAAAGATTGTTTTCATTCTCAAATTCGGAAAAAAACGTAGCCGTCGTACGACGCCCCGTAAAACGAAAGTAAATAACATCCGCGCAATTGATGATAATTGCGATACTGTTCACAGCCACAAAAATCCATCCGGCCACTTTTCCGTATATCCTGCCGTACCTCAAACGGAGCGGCAGGATTTGCATTGCCAGGTATATCAGGTTGGTATATATCGAGGCTGAAATGTCAAACCGGAGACCGCCCTTCAAGATTTCCGGCAAATGATGAAACGTTACGTCGGGGAAATAGCTCCGGTTGGCCAGAAAGAAAAAAATACGGCAAAGAAAATAAACAGCCAGCAGCAATGCAAAGTTATAAAGCAATGCACATGCAGGTTCTGTTGTCACAATATATCCGGTTTTCGACTTTTTCATAACCATCGCCTCCTTCATTCCATTTCATTTTCTTTTTACCTTATTCCCTGTTTTTTGTATCTATCCATATTGTTACGGGGCCATCGTTGAGCAGCGCTACTTTCATGTCTGCGCCAAATTCGCCGGTTTTTACTTCACGTCCCAGAAGATCCGTCAATCCTGCACAAAACGAATTGTATGACAAAATGGCTGTTTCCGGCTTGGAAGCGCGGATATACGACGGCCTGTTTCCTTTCTTCGTCAAAGCATGAAGCGTGAACTGGCTTACGACCAGAATATCTCCGTTTACTTCCAAAACGGAACGGTTCATCACTCCGCTTTCATCGTCGAAGATACGCAAATGAACGATCTTTTTCGACAGCCATTCCATATCTTCCCGATCATCCGCATCTTCAATACCGACAAAAACCAGCAACCCCTTTCCGATGGACGACTTCACCGCATTGTTTATCGTTACCGATGCCCGGCTTACCCTTTGTATTACTGCTCGCATATATATTTTTCATAGAGTTTCATGTTCAATATTAGCCGATCAGTTTAATATTAGCTGATCAATGTATATTCATTTGGAAATTTCGGGCAAAGTTAAGGTATTTTTATGTAATACGAATTATTCTGCGTAAATTTGACGCCGGAATTTATTTTATATTATGCAATTCAAATCTGTCTTTACCTTATATATTACCGCCATGTCATGTCTTTTGAACAGTAGCGGAGCGGCACGGGCTCAAAATCCCGGCTCTCGCGACGACGTCGTGAATCTCAGCAGCCAGCCGTCGAATCTGAATACGCGGAATTTTTGCCAGGATTCGCTGGGCTACATGTGGATTGCTACGTTCAGAGGATTAAACCGGTATAACGGTTACGAGTTTTTCCGCTATTTCCACGACGATAAAGATTCACTCTCGCTCGACAATGACTTCATACTTTCCCTGTTCCTCGATTCGTCCCACCGATTGTGGATAAGTACGGCAACGGGCGTGAACCGTTATGATTTTGTAACAAATACGTTTCAATCCTATCCGACCACAAAAGGGAAGACCTATACGTATTCCTTTTTTGAAGACCGCTCCCGTACGATATGGGCGGCTACTTCCATAGGAGCCGGATGGATTGATACGCTGCAACACAAGGTAATCTTAGATGTGGAAGAAAGCCCTTCCGCGTGTGTAATCATGGAAGACCAAGCGCAGAAATTATGGGTAGGCATAAACGATTCTCCGGGGCTGGCATACCGGACGGACAGTTCTTCGTCGTGGGAATATGTGACAGTACCCGGACGCCGACAGGTAACATGCATGTTCAGCGACCAGCAAGGATTGTGGTGGCTGGGGACCAATGCGGGGATTGTACTGTTCGACCCGATAGCGCAGACTTTCAGAAGCCCGCCCGCAACATGCCTTAAAAATCCGCTGCTGAACAGTACGCACATCAATTTTATTAAAGAAATAAGTCCGCTGAAACTTTTGATAGGCACCGAATCGCAGGGACTGTTCCAGTATGACATTCCTTCGCAAACATTGTTGCACAACGAACCGCAGCAACTGGGAATACTGGGTTCCGATCAGTTGCTGACCTGTTATGTCGACCGGCAGGAAAATGTCTGGATAGGTTCTTTCGACAGGGGATTTGCCGTATGGAAACGTTCTTCGGAGTATTTCAATACCGACTACCGGCTGAGCAATGCTTTCAAGGACAAATTTGTAACGCGGACTGTGGAAGACATATACGGCAACCTGTGGATCAGCACCCGCTACCACGGGCTTTTTCATTATGCTTCTTCATCGGGCAAAATAACCGGATACAATTCCCAAAACTCCGCCCTGTTTAAAGATAACCTCATAGAATCGCTTTTCATTGATTCGCAAAACCGTATCTGGATAGGATTAAGCGAAGAACTGCTCATGGGCAGTTTCACCGCCGAAGGGCAACTGACCGTCAGGGCGCGCAAGAACATAAAAGGTATGTCAGTCATGACCGAAAACAAGACCGGCACATTATGGGCAGGCACATTAGGCGCCCTTTACCGCCTGACGGTCTATAACGACCGCCTGGAAGCAGATACGGTTTACAAATCGAACGTCCCGGATATTTGCGTCTTATCATGCGGTAAAATACTTTTCTCCTCCTACGACGAAGGCGTTTTCAGCATCTCATCCGCCGAGGGGAAAGTGGAACAGATTGCGCTGCCTTCGGCTGCCGCACGCTCCATTGCCACCCATTGTATTACCCTCTTCGAGGATTCGCAACAGAGGCTTTGGATGGGAAGCTACGGGAACGGCATGCTCTGCCTCTCGGGAGAACAGTGCCACGTTTATACCCGCGAAGACGGATTGCCGAGCAACGACGTGCTGTGCTTCCGCCAGGACAAACAGGGCGATATATGGATAAGCACTTCCTACGGCATCTCGCGGATGCGCGACACCGATACCGCCTTTGTCAATTACTTTGCCGACGACGGAACGCTGGGAAACCAGTTCCACGAAAAAGCGGGAATGAGACACTCCGACGGGCGCATCTTCTTCGCAGGCAATCACGGGCTCACGTTTTTCAATCCTGCCGCCGTAATGCCCAACAAATATCCGCCACAGATACACCTCGACGATCTGAAAATCATGAACAGGAGCGTGAAACCGGCCGCAAAAGGATCCATACTCACGAAAAACATTGCCTTCACGCAACACATTACCCTCGACCACACGCATACGGTCGTCTCGTTCGACTATTCGGGAATCGACTTCCTTGCACCGCAAAAACTTACATACGCTTATAAACTCGAAGGTTTTGACAGCGAATGGAACCACGTGGGCAATTTCCGCAGAGCAACATACTCCAACCTTGCGCCGGGCAAATACACCTTCACGGTAAAAGCCATCAACGGCGACGGCGTCGAAAGCCTGCGACCGGCCTTCCTTCATATCACGGTTAAACCGGCGCCATGGTTTTCATGGCAAGCCATTTGGATATATTGCCTCTTACTCGCCACAAGCGCTTTCCTGCTCTTCCGCCTCCTCTTCCGGATGAAACTGAGCAAACAGCTGCTGGAAATGGAACACAGCGAACGCGAACGCGAACGCCAAGTCGCCGAAATGAAAATGACCTTCTTTACCAACATATCGCATGAACTGAGAACGCCGCTGACGCTCATCTCCGCGCCGCTCGAACAGCTGCTCACACAAGGCTCGCCGGATACGTCCACCAGGCAACTGCTGGCTTTCATGTCGCGCAATGTCCGGCGACTGCTTCGACTGATGAACCAGCTGCTCGATTTCAGGAAAATGGAAAGCGGGATTCTGGCGCTGAGGGTATCTTTTACGGACATCGTACCTCACATACTGTCCGTCAGGGAGGCTTTCGCCTATCAGTCCGCTGAGAAAGAGGTGGCGCTGACCTTCGAGCCTCATGCCGGACGGCTGGAAATGTGGATCGACTCCGACAAACTCGAAAAGATACTGCACAACCTGCTCTCCAATGCGCTGAAATATACTCCATCTAAAGGTTCGGTGGATATATTCACGCAGGAACTGACCGCGCAACAGGCCAAAGCCGAATATCCGGAACTGCATAATACGGAATGTTGTGATAAATACGTCAAAATTACGGTATCGGATACCGGCGCCGGAATACCGGCCGACAAACTGAGGGAACTTTTCGTTCAATACCACCGGATAGAAGGCGTCCCCGACGGCCGTCCAGATTACGGCGGCAGCGGCATCGGACTGTATTATACCAAACGTCTTACCGAAGCCCATCGCGGGGCAATATCCGCCGTCATCCAACCCGAAGGCGGAATGGCATTTTCATTTATACTTCCTCTCCAGGACGTCTACCGCGACGACGAAAAAGAAACTAATGCTGCAACCGCCGGACGGACGGCAGACACAGGCGCGGGTATGGCCATCGGTAACGCGACGGCCATTACCGATAATTCTCTCCAACAATTGCAGTACACGATACTTATCGTGGAAGACAATATCGAATTAATGGCTTTCATCCGCACAATGCTCGAAGGACGATACCGCCTCGTCTGCACTGCCAACGGAGACAACGCCTGGGAAATTGCACTGCGCGACGTTCCGGACCTGATCCTGAGCGACGTGCTGATGCCTGCCGGCATCTCCGGCTATCAATTCTGCGAACGGGTGAAGCAACATCCCGCCCTCAGCCACATCCCCGTCATCCTGCTTACGGCCAAAACCGCCATCAGCGACCAGATTGAAGGGCTTGAACGCGGCGCCGATGCCTACATCTGCAAACCTTTCCACGTAGACTACCTGCTGTTGACTATTGCCAACCTGCTAAAAACAAAAGAAATACTGCGACAGTATTTCGCAGCGCCACAGAGCCGAAGCGCCGAAGAGACTGCGCTCGTAAAACTGAACGAAATAGACCAGGCTTTCCTGAACAAACTCACGCAACTGCTGGAAAAAGAACTGTCCAATTCCGAACTGAACATAAATTCCATAGCCCGCGAGCTGGGATTCAGCCGCGCCGGATTCTATCGCAAACTGAAAGGATTGATGGACGTCTCTCCGCTCGACTTTCTGCGCAATTACCGCTTGAAATGCGCTGCCGAAATGATTCGCGAAGGAATACTTTCGCTCAACGAAGTGGCGGAAAAAACCGGTTTCGGGACTTATTCGTATTTCTCGGTAACATTCAAAAAACATTATAATATTTCGCCCAAAGATTTCAGACAGAAACTCTTTCCCGCTCCTCCTGCTGCAAAATAAAAACCTGAGTTCGGGATAAGGAAAATGCTTTCCGGATAAAAATCAACGAATGGATTCTCCGCAGGAGATACATATCAATAGAAAAATGATTCATACCTTCTTTCAATGGTCTGCAGGGACATTCACGGTGTATGTCCTGAGGGACAAAATCGTTCATATTGCATAGTATTCTATTGATATATAATCCGTAAAACGGCTATTTCTTATCCCGAACTCAGGTTTCAACCAGCCGTTGGTTGCTCGCTTCAACCGGCGTTGCAAGAAGCCATCTTACAGCGTTGTAAGAAGTGTTCTTACAGTGTTGTAAGAAGTGTTCTTACAGCGTTGTAAGAAGTGTTCTTACAGCGTTGTAAGAAGTGTTCTTACAGCGTTGCATGAAGACACTGTACGGTAAGGACAGACGCCAAGTGGAAAATTATATGTACATTTGCTGTCGAAATATATTTATAAAGACAGATTATGAGAAAAGTAATTATTGTATGTACCATGTTCGTCATGGCGTTTACGGGCAGTTTTGCCCAACTGGAGAAGAAGACTTTGCAGGAATTGCAGCAGGCATTTGTCGACCTGCGTTTCGGGATGTTTATACATTATAATATACCGACATATATGGACGACGACTGGGCTGATCCCGATGCTTCTCCCGAAATATTCAATCCCGCGAAACTCGACTGCAAGCAGTGGGCAAAGGCTGCAAAAGATGCAGGCATGTCATACGGTTGCCTGACGACCAAACATCACAGCGGTTTTTGCATCTGGCATACCCAAACAACGGATTACAGTGTTACAAACAGTCCGTTCAAGCGCGACGTAGTGAAGGAATACGTCGAAGCGTTCACGCAGCAGGGACTGAAAGTGATGCTGTATTACTCCATTCTCGACACGCATCACCGTCTGCGTCCGCATCAGATCACGCCGCAACATATCTCGATGATAAAAGACCAGTTGACCGAGCTGCTGACAGGCTATGGCGAGATTACGGCGCTGATTATCGACGGCTGGGATGCTCCATGGTCAAGAATTTCATACGACGATGTTCCCTTTGAAGATATTTATTATCTGGTAAAATCCCTGCAGCCCAATTGCCTGCTCATGGATTTGAACGCAGCAAAATATCCGGCGGAAGCGCTGTTTTACACCGACATCAAATCGTATGAACAGGGCGCCGGACAGCATATTTCAAAAGAGGGCAACAAACTTCCCGCGCTCTCGTGTCTGCCGATAAACAAGAACTGGTTCTGGAAAAAGCACTTCCCGAGCATCCCCGTCAAATCGCCGGCCGAGATGGTGAACAACAATATTATACCTTTTAACAAAGTGCACTGCAATTTCATACTGAACGTTGCGCCCAACCGCGACGGACTGATAGACGAAAATGCCGTGGCCGCATTGAAAGAAATCGGACGGTTGTGGAAAAACGAAGGAGCGTCTCCGGAAATTCCCGCAGCCCCGGCGCCGATTATTTCGTCGAATATTGCCAAATTCAAACCGAGCCGTTCAAGCTGGGGGTATGATATGAATATCATGGATTTTGCAAACGACGACCGCTTCACGACCTCATGGCAGTCAAATCCTGCAGTAAAAACGCCATGGTATGAAGTGGATCTGGGGAGAGAACTGCCTTTCAACGCGGTTGCCGTTACCGAAGGCGGACAGGAAGCGAGAATACAGAAATACCATGTCGAATACATGGAAAACAATGTCTGGAAACCGCTCGTCAACGAGGCGGCAGACGGCAGGGTGAAAATACACAGATTTGAAAGGGTGTGGGGAAACAAGGTCAGAATCACCATCGACGCGAGCAGAGAGGCTCCCGCCATTGCGGAATTTGGAGTGTATAACGAACGAAGGTAATGTGAGACGCCTCCGTATTACGTCATATTTCTTCGATTGTCTTTTTCAGGTCTTCATCAACTTTGTAAAGCTTGTCTTTACATATATTTATCAGACGCGAGGCTTCCTTTACTTTTCCGGAAAGCGCGTCGAGGTCCATCCTCCCCGATTCGAGTTCGTCGTAAAGGGATTTCAGCTTGCTGATAGCTTCATTATATTGTTCTTTCTTTTCCAACGCTTCAGGTTTGTTCTTTGAGGATGACGTCGTGTGCGCCGCCTTCGATGATACTTGTCGAAGAGACGAGGGTTATTTTGGCGTTTTTCTGCAACTCGTTGATATTGGTTGCTCCGCAACTGCACATTGTCGCTTTTATTTTACCCAGCGTAATACCCAGGTTGTCTTTCATCTTTCCGGCATAAGGGACATAACTGTCTACGCCTTCTTCAAATTTGAGCGACTGGCTGCCTCCCATATCGTAACGTTGCCAGTTTTGAGCACGGTTTGATCCTTCGCCCCAATACTCTTTTACGTAGTTGTTGCCGATTCGGAGCGTCTTGGTCGGTGATTCGTCAAATCGGGCGAAATAGCGTCCCATCATCAGGAAATCGGCGCCCATAGCCAGCGCCAGTACCATGTGATAGTCGTGCACCAGGCCGCCATCGCTGCAGACCGGTATGTATATTCCTTTTTCTTGCAGGTATTCGTCGCGGGTGCGTGTAACGTCTATCAGCGCCGTTGCCTGTCCGCGACCGATTCCTTTCTGTTCGCGTGTGATACAAATCGAACCTCCTCCGATACCGACTTTCACGAAGTCTGCGCCGGCATCAACAAGGTATCTGAAGCCTTCGCCATCAATCACATTTCCTGCGCCGACCGGCACACTGTCTCCGTATTGCGCTTTTATCCATTTCAACGTATCGGACTGCCATTCGGAATATCCGTCCGAGGAATCGATGCATAAAACATCTGCGCCCGCTTTTATTAACGCCGGGACGCGCTCTTTATAATCACGTGTGTTTATACCTGCTCCGACAATGAGTTTTTTGTTTTCGTCTGAAAGCTCGCACGGATTCTCCCTGTGGTTGTCGTAATCCTTGCGAAATACGAAATACACCAAACGTCCTTCTTCATCAATGATCGGAAGCGTATTCAACTTGTTTTCCCAGATAATCTGATTTGCATCGGTCAGAGTGATGCCGGATTTACCGTAAATCAACTTGTTAAACGGGGTCATGAAATTTTTGACCTGCATTTGGGGATCGTCTCTTTCAATTCTGTAATCGCGACTTGTTATGATGCCGAGCAGTTTCCCGTTGGGACAGCCGTCGTCGGTAATTCCAACAGTCGAATGTCCTGTTTTCTTGACCAGCCGTACAACATCTGCCAGGGTATTTTCGGGTGTAAGATTCGAGTCGCTTACTACAAATCCGGCTTTGAACTTTTTTACCTTGCGAACCATTTCTGCTTGGTCCATGACCGGCTGAGAGCCGAAAATAAAAGAGAGACCTCCATTTCTTGCAAGTGCAATCGCAAGATCGGGACCTGATACTGCCTGCATGATTGCCGATACGAACGGAATATTCAGTAGGATGCGCGAAACGGCGCCTTTATGAAATTTCACAAGAGGAGTTTGCAATGATACGTTAGCGGGAATACATTTTTTGGTTGTCAAGCCGGGTATAAGCAAATATTCCCCGAAAGTTCTGGATACATCGTTCAAATAATTAGCCATATTTTTTCGTATTTGGGATAAATTGCGTGCAAAGATACGATTTTTTTCAATGCCATGCAACGTTTGACTTTGTTTTTACATCTCTATGATATAGAAATCTATAAACGATATTATAAATATGAAGAAAATTATTTTAAATTCAGGTCTTGGTTTATTAACGGTATTCATGCTTTTGTCTTGTCATGACGGGAATAATGGCGAGACTTATGTGTCTTACGGGGTTATACAGAATGTGGTTTCGAAAAGCAATTATGAAATTCTGACCGACAAGGGCAATACTTTGATTGTTACGAAATCCCAAACGAATCAGGAAATCAAAAACGACAAACGAGTAATAGTCAATTTTGAAATCCTTTCGGACAAGGGAAAGAGCAGTAAAAAGTATGAGGTAGAAGTGAACGGTTTTTATAATTTGTTGTCGAAACCTTTGGTAAAGGAAAGTTATATATTGCTGGATGAAACGACACGTCGCGACAGCATAGGAAACGACCCTTTCTGCAGTATATACGCCTGGTTCGGAGGAGACTACATAAACATAAATTTTGAAATGTACTACAAAGAATCTTCAGGCCGAAAACATTTGATAAACCTCGTTTATGACGACACGAACACTTCGACGGATACACTGTATCTCAGGTTGCACCAGAACGCATACGGAGAAGTGCCGGCTTACAACGATATGTATCTTCGCAGGGGTGAGGGACGCTGTTCCTTCAAGTTATCGGACATTTTGCCTGCAGAAGTTGACGAAAAGCCCGTAAAACTTGTATGGAAAGAATATCGTTCCGGTCTGGATGTTGTGGAATGTGCCGATACCGGAGTTTTCAGGAAAGGGAACTACGAAGAAGCCGCCGAAAAATCAAGTACAAATACCGAATTTGATGATTCATTAACAGTGGATTAAAAAAAAGGATTCAGTAAGTTTGTTTTGTTTGTTGTTCCGGGAAATTTGATATAAATCAGTTTCCCGGATTTTTTTGTAAAAATAAACGAATACAATTTGCCGCAGCCAGTTGAAAATCGACACAGTCAAAATGCACCCCAAAAAGGTTCTTCTTTTTTTGTTCTTTGTTCTATAAATTATACCTTTGCACCAAAATTCAAAAAAATATGTTTGAAAATCTTAGTGATAAACTTGAACGGTCGTTTAAACTGCTGAAGGGAGAGGGACGAATTACCGAACTGAATGTTGTCGAAACGTTGAAAGAAGTGCGCCGTGCACTTCTCGACGCCGACGTAAACTATAAAGTCGCAAAAACTTTCACAGACACCGTAAAGGAAAAGGCTATGGGCCAAAATGTTTTGACGTCCGTAAAACCAAGTCAGCTGATGGTCAAGATAGTACATGACGAAATAGCGCAGTTGATGGGTGGCAGCACCGCCGATATTAATTTGAAAGGTTCGCCGGCAGTAATTTTGATGTCGGGACTTCAAGGTTCGGGAAAGACAACGTTTTCGGGCAAGCTTGCCAACATGTTGAAAAGCAAACGCGGCAAAAATCCGTTACTTGCAGCGTGCGACGTGTATCGTCCGGCTGCCGTTGAACAGTTGAAAATACTGGGTGAACAGACAGGAATTTCTGTTTATTCGGAAGCGGGAAACAAAAATCCGGTTGAAATAGCCACAAATGCTATACTTGAGGCAAAAAAAACCGGAAAAGACCTCGTAATTGTCGATACGGCAGGACGCCTTGCCATTGATGAACAAATGATGCAGGAAATCGCGGCAATCAAAAAAGCGATAAATCCCGATGAAACATTGTTTGTCGTTGATTCAATGACCGGACAGGATGCGGTAAATACGGCAAAAGAATTTAACGACCGTCTTGATTTTGACGGCGTTGTGCTGACCAAACTGGACGGCGATACCCGCGGCGGAGCCGCATTATCCATCAGAACCGTGGTAGATAAGCCGATTAAATTTGTCGGCACAGGTGAAAAAATGGATGCGCTGGATGTGTTTCATCCTTCCCGTATGGCCGACCGAATACTCGGAATGGGCGACATAGTTTCGCTTGTTGAAAAAGCGCAAGAACAGTTTGATGAAGAAGAAACAAAACGTTTGCAAAAACGACTTGTCAAAAACCAGTTTGATTTCAATGACTTCATGAGTCAAATAAAACAGATAAAGAGAATGGGGAATCTGAAAGATCTTGCATCAATGATACCCGGTGTTGGAAAAATGATGAAAGATATTGATATAAAAGAAAATTCGTTTAAAAACATCGAAGCTATTATTCATTCAATGACACCGAAAGAAAAATCAAACCCTGAAATCTTAAATGGTTCCCGCCGTTTAAGGCTCGCAAAAGGTAGCGGTACTTCCGTTCAAGAAGTCAACAATTTAATCAAGCGGTTCGACCAAACCCGTAAAATGATGAAAATGATAATGACATCAAAAGGTAGTGACAAGCGAACGCCATCATCTAAAAGACAGTAAAAGCACGAAGGCATGTGAATTGTAAAATATAATTATTGAGAACTTTCAAACAATATAAAATATGGAAATGAAAGGATATAAACCAATGGATGGTAAATTCGTTGCGGAAAAAATAAAAAAGGAAATTTCCGGCGAAGTCGAGGATATAAAAAAAGCAGGCGGAAAACAACCTTGTTTGGCTGCCGTTCTCGTCGGGCATGACGGTGGAAGCGAAACCTACGTGGCGTCAAAAATACGCACCTGTGAAGAACTTGGTTTCAAATCTTTGCTGATACGGTATGAAGAAGATGTAACAGAAGAAGAATTGTTGAAAAAAGTAAATGAATTGAATAAAGATGCCGATATTGACGGTTTTATAGTTCAGTTACCTTTACCGAAACATATTTCTTCGCAAAAAGTTATCGAAGCGATTGATTATCGAAAAGATGTGGATGGCTTTCATCCTGTAAACCTGGGAAGAATGTCGCTCGGATTAACTTGTTTCAAACCGGCTACCCCTGCCGGAATCATGGAATTATTGAAACATTATGAGATTGAGACAAAAGGAAAACACTGTGTTGTTCTGGGACGAAGCAATATTGTGGGAAAACCCGTTGCAATGCTAATGATTCAAAAGACTTATCCGGGAGATTGTACGGTTACAATTTGTCATAGCCGGACAGAATATATAAAAGAAATTTGTTTGCAGGCGGACATATTGATAGCTGCACTCGGTTCGCCCGAATATGTTAAAGCAGACATGGTGAAAAAAGACGCTGTGGTAATAGACGTCGGGACAACCCGTATGCCGAGCAGTGTAACAAAATCGGGCTATAAACTGACAGGCGACGTTTCCTTCAATGAGGTGGCGCCGAAATGCCGTTACATAACGCCCGTGCCGGGTGGAGTAGGCCCCATGACAATAGTAATGTTAATGAAAAATACGCTGCTTGCCGCTAAAAAAGAGATATATAGATAGACTGGCATTATTTTGAGGAAGCATTTAAGTACTGTTCAGAGAACGGAGCGTCGAATGTTCCGATTCGCGTAATGGCGGGCTGTTTGCAATTTAAGCATCTGTATAATATTGGAGATGAGATACTTTCAGGGCAATGAGAATAGGACAACTATTTTCAGTATTTTTGTGGAATGAGTTTTTTAACTTCCCAAAGAATTGGCTTACGACAGGGAAGGCAAAGGAAAATCAGAAATTAAAAGAGTAAAAATCATCATTCCATCACCGCCCAAAGTGCAGAACACGGGGAACCATCGAACCGATAATCGGACAGCTGAAAACCGATTTTCGCATGGTGCAAAACCATCCTTGGAGTGAAGAAAGAGTACAAATTAACGCTTTCATGACTGCAACAGCCTGGCATTTGAAAAGATGGATGGAAAAATTCATAGAAAATATTTTGCATTTTATTTGCCGGAGTTTTTTTTCGAAAAATCCAAATACACTGGCTTTTTTAAGGAACGACTAATTACACAGGTGTTCCTTCCAGTTTGAAACGTATCCTCCAGCGACCATTTTCAAAGTCATGATTCAGGAGTTTGATATGTCCGATTTCGGCGGTGTTGCCTACGTGCTCGCCAATACAGGCGCAAACGTCGTAATCGCCGATGTGGACGATGCGCAGGACGCCGGACACGTTTTCCGGCAACTTGCTCAAGTCCACGTATTTGCCGGCTTCCTCATGCGGCATAAATTCGCAGTATACGGGAAGACAGAGGTCTATCACGTCGTTCACGCGATGTTCTATTTCTGCTATCTGTTCGTCGGAAGGTGCACGTTCGAGTAGATAGTCACACTTTGATTTTTTGCATTCGATATGCGCGTTTCTTGACCGCGGACAGCCGAACATGCGAACCATTGTTTGGTTAAGGATATGTTCCGCTGTGTGCATGGGCGGATATTCCGCCTTGTTATGAGAGTTTAATGCCGGTTTTTCTGACATGATGTTATGATTATTACATTTTTGCTGCAAATATACGAATATTTGCATTATCATTGGTAGTGTATTTTGTACGAAAAAGCACAACGGGCAAATGCAGGCTTTTTATTTTTCTAATCGGACATTGGAGTCTGTCGTTTTAGCGCTATGTGATGAAAAATAAACAAGATATAACAGTTTCTCCGATGTTCGCAAGAGCAATTCTCCTCTCCTCTTGTTCGGCGAAGGCTCTGCCAAATGTCATCAAATTAACGATTACCGCCTTCCGGATTGCTTCGCTCTTCGGGTGGGGCGACATAAATCGAAAATAGATATCATAAAAATTACTCATCCTTTTCAACTAATCGCTTTAAAGGTGATTTTTTTCAAAAAAAATGCTGTTTTTTTGTCTTTCTAAAATATATATCTACATTTGCGGTGTACTACTATACTATTATACAGATCAGAATTGATATAGTATCTTGATAATAAATATATTAAAAATTAAAAAAGTTATGATTAGAATAGAAAAAATTACTTTCAAGTACAAAAAAAGTACCGTTTTCAAGGATTTTTCCCTGTCCATAGAAAAGGGAAAAGTGTACGGACTTCTTGGTAAGAACGGCACCGGCAAATCTACATTATTATATTTGATGACCGGTTTGCTTTGCCCTCAAAAAGGGAAAATCTTCTATAAAGACGGTAACGTATCGAAGCGTTTACCGTCCGTATTGAGTGACGTTTTCATTGTTCCTGAAGAATTTATGTTGCCCAACATTCCCCTGAAAAAGTACATGTCGATAAACAGCCCGTTTTATCCCAAATTCAGCGAGGAACTATTGAGGAAAAACCTGAACCATTTTGAACTGGATTCGGATTTGAACATAAATCTCGGAGCGCTGTCCCTGGGACAGAAGAAAAAAGTATTTATGAGTTTTGCGCTGGCGACCAATAGATCGCTGCTGATAATGGACGAACCGATGAATGGCCTGGATATTCCGGGGAAAAGCCAGTTTAAGAAATTTATCATCTCCAACATGACCGACGAACATACGGTTATAATCTCAACCCATCAGGTGCAGGACGTTGAAAAACTAATCGAACATGTCATCATTTTGGAGAACAGTTCGATACTGCTCAACGCTTCGGTCGTTGATATATGCCGCAACTTGTACTTCGTTAACGGAACCGGCAACATTGACCATGAAAAAGCGCTGTACGTATCACAAACTTTCCAGGGATATAACGCTCTTTTACAAAACAAAGGAGAAGAAGAATCTATTCTTAATCTGGAAACCCTCTTCAACGCGGTAATGGAAAATTCCGGTAAAATAAAAGTATTACTTAACTGATTAAGTTTCACCACTCAAAGAAATTATTAAAATTATGAACAACACTTTCAATATAAAACGATTCGGGCTTGTCCTCAGAAAAGACATGCTGGAAAACTGGAAACAGTATACGTACCTGTTCCTGATGATGTTTGGCATCATAGCAATCGTCCTCTTATGGAGTTCCTGGAACTGGAATTACTACATTAACATCAAAGCGTATGCTGTGAATTCTGATGACCTTAATTTGGAATTATTACTACTTTCATCATTAATGTTTGCCATATTCGGGATACTTTTCGCATCCACGCTCATGAATCCGATGAACGATAAAACCAAAAGAATTGCGCACTTGACATGTCCTGCATCGGATTTCGAAAAATCGTTCTCACGCTGGGTTATCGTGACGGCCGGATACATTGTTTCTTTTTTTGCTTCCCTGTGGATTGTCGATGCTTTGCGTGTCGGGATATGTACGGCCGCCGGTTATCCCGGAATGGAGGTGAATTTTTTAGATTTAAGCAAACTTATCTATACGGGCGATGCTTCCGGAGCAAACAGGTATGATTCCAGGCATTATTTTTTCGACAGCACATATACATTCGCGGTCGTTCTGAGTTTGTATTTTCTGGTACAATCCATATTCATTTTAGGGTCTACATTCTGGGAAAAAGCGGCTTTTGTGAAAACGTTTTGCATGGCAACCGTTATTTGTCTTGTATTTATATTCACCTGCCGCTGGGCTATATTGCTGTCATACAATAATTTCGGTGCATTTCAGAATGTGCTCGAATCCATTTTCCTTGCCGCTATCAGTGAGAATAAAATAAGCCGAGAGCTGGCGTTCGCCGTTATGGTATCCGTCATATTGGTTTTTACGCTTACGAACTGGACGCTTACATTTTGCAGATTCCATGAGGCGGAAATAATAAAACGATTATAATTTTCATTATGAACTTCAAGAATAATAAAGCCATCTACCTGCAGATAGCAGAACAGATATGCGACATGATTCTACTCGGAGACTGTAAAGAGGAGGAACGTATCCCTTCCGTCCGCGAGTATGCGGCTATCGTGGAAGTGAATTTTAACACCGTGATGCGTTCATTCGATTATCTCCAGTCATCGGGAATCATCTTTAACAAACGGGGCATTGGATATTTCGTCACATCGGGAGCCGGCGAAAAAATCCGTTCTATGAGAAAAGAATACTTTCTTAAAAATGAAATCAACGATTTCTTCTGGCAGATATATATGCTCGAAATTCCAGTCGACGAAATCGTTACTATGTATAACAATTACAGTAAACAACAAAAAAATAAGCTTTATGAAACTAACAACTAAAATAGTAACAGGCATTATCCTGTCAATATTCATACTGTCACTGGCTTTCATTACAGGTTTTTCATTTACGGACAGAAAAAATTATCGTCGTACAAACGTCTCAGTCATAAATATTCCCCGCGACAGCAAAACGGGAATTGATACGGAACCGTACCGCACAATCGTTCTTGAACGTGATAAATACGAACAGGAACGTATTTATCACTATATTGCAGAAGAAAATTGTGGCCTGTTTCTGAATCCCGTAACAGCGGAAGCGGAAAAAAACAAACTTTTCATTCCGGATGCATTGCTTGATTTCATCTCGGTGAAAACATGCAACGACACACTGACGGTTAACCCAACTTGGCACGGATATTCACGTAACCAACTTTCAATCAGGAATATACACTGTATACACTTCACTTATGGGGGACTACAGATTTTTCATGATCTCCAATTATCTGACATCC
>JAITJX010000161.1 GCA_031278765.1 Tannerella sp.
GCTACTATTTTGGCTGTTTTGGACTTAAAGTACTGTGTTTATGAAATATCCCGTACCAAAATCCGGTATATGGAAAGATGGAGATTGGCAAATAGCCGAACAACATGTAGCAACAGATCATTTTTTGAATCTAAAAAATGTTACAACAAATAAAACAGATGCATGGTTTACAGTGTATGAAAATGAAAAACGGTCGTGGTTATAATTAAATTTTAAATTTTCGGAATTGTCTGATTAGCACCGCTGCTGTAACGACCGTTGAAACGAAATCGGCAATGGGAATACTTATCCATATTCCCAGAGTTCCCAGAAATCTCGGAAGAATCAACAGACAGGGAATCAGGAACAATACCTGTCGCGTCATCGAAAGTAATATCGCTTTCTGCGACATTCCTATTGACATGAAAAAATTGGAAGCAACCATCTGGAATCCGACCATCGGAAAAACAGAAAATATTATCCTCATACCGAAAACCGATTCGTCAATCAATTCCGAACGAGCAGTAAAAAGTTTAATCATAATACTTGGAAATATTTCGCATACAAGAAATCCGACAGTCGTAACTCCTATACCACATAAAATCGTGAGTTTTGTTACCTCCATCACTCTCGAATATTTTCGAGCCCCGTAATTATATCCTGCAATAGGCTGCATTCCCTGATTAAACCCCATTACAATCATGAGGAACATGAAGACAATCCGGTTTATAATGCCATAAGCTCCTACTGCAATATCGCCGCCATGTTGTCTCATTCCACGAACTATAAGTATAACTATCAGGCACGCACAGATATTCATCAAAAACGGAGACATGCCTATCGACAATATTTTCTTGACCAACCCTTTTCTCAGATGGTATATTTTTTTGCTGAAATGTATGGTATGTTTTTTATTATAGAAATGTATCATTTGGAAAAACAGGGATATGGATTGAGATAGAATTGTTGCCCATGCCGCCCCTTTGATGCCCCAACCAAGTGAAAATATGAATATTGGATTCAAAATACAATTTACGGCAACAGACAGTAGCGTGGCATACATCGACATATTTGGGAATCCCGAAGACCTTAATATCGCATTTTGTCCGAAATACATGTGAGTGATTACATTTCCGACAATAATGATTTTCATGTAGTCACGTGCAAAACCTATTGTATTTTCGCTTGCTCCGAAAAAATAAAGTATCGAATCCAAAAACGGAAAACAGATAATCGAGAGCAGTATACCTATAATAATATTAAGCGTCAAAGTATTTCCTAATACACGGTTTGCCGAAACATAATCTTTTTGACCTAACTTTATTGAAATCAATGTAGATGCTCCGACGCCGACTAATGAACCGAATGCAGCGGCGAGGTTCATGAACGGAAATGTCACCGTCAATCCTGCGATTGCCAGATGTCCGGGTTCTACTCCATGACCGATGAAAATGCTGTCGGTGATGTTGTACAACGACGAAGCCGTCATCGCAATGATTGCAGGCACAGAGTATTGTGTAAGCAATTTCCGGATATTTCCGCTTCCTAACGACATCCTTTTAACTGTGAGCGATAAACGATGAACTGTGCTACTGAAACATATTTTTCAGCCGTTCGAAAAAGTTTTTGTCTTGTTTTGAAGGATTCGGTTTGAAATTTTCCGATTTCAGGAAAGATTCCATCATCCGTTCTTCTTCTTTCGTGAGTTTTTGCGGTGTCCACAAATTAATGTAAACCAGCAAGTCTCCCATTCCATAACTGTTGATGTCAGGAAGGCCTTTACCTTTCAACCGCAAAACTTTACCCGACTGTGTTCCCGGTTCTACCTTGATTTTTGCTTTTCCGTTGACCGTCGGCACCTCGATCGAAGCGCCTAAAACCGCCTGTGGGATACTTATATACAGCGAATAAATCAGATCATTTTCGTCTCTGATCAACTCTTCGTCTTTTTCTTCGTTAATCAACACCAGCAAGTCGCCGTTGATTCCACCTCTGCGGGCGGCGTTACCTTTCCCCGAAATGTTCAACTGCATACCTTCGCTGACTCCGGGAGGTATCTTGAAAACGACGTTTTCTTCCTTTCGCACAGTGCCTTCGCCATGACAAGCGGTGCAAAGTTCGGTGATTATCTTTCCTTCACCGTGACATTGCGGGCAAATTGTGGTACTTTGCATTGCGCCGAATATTGTGTTTGCCATTCTCGTAACATGTCCGCTACCGTTACATGTCGGACAAACGTTTATGCTTGAGGGATTTTTGGCGCCTGTACCGTCGCAGGTTTCGCATTTGCCGAGTATGGGAACTTTCAACCGTTTTTCGACTCCGTTGGCAACATCTTTGAGATCAACTTTCACTCTGATACGCACATCCGAGCCTCGACGTATCGATTCCTGCCTTCCGCCGCCGCCAAAACCGCTAAACCGGCCGAATCTTCCGCCGCCGAATCCGAAAATATCTCCGAACTGTGTGAATATATCTTCCATATTGAACTCGGTAGCGCCGCTAAACCCGCCGGGAGCATTGTGTCCGAACTTGTCGTAGCGCGCTTTTTTGTCGGGATTGCTAAGCACGTCGTATGCTTCGGCTGCCTCCTTAAATTTTTCTTCGGCTTCCTTGTTTCCCGGATTTTTGTCGGGATGATATTTCAAAGCCATTTGCCTGTAGGCTTTTTTTATTTCGTCGGGAGTAGAGTTTTTCGACACTCCCAAAATCTCATAATAGTCTCTTTTTGTCATGTAACCAATTATTTTATTCTCCTATTACCACTTTCGGATGACGAATTATTTTGTCGTTTAACGAATATCCTTTTTGAGTAACGTCAATAATTTTTCCGGTTTGCTCTTCCGTTCCCTTAATTTTGGCTATAGCCTCGTGAATATCAGCGTTAAAGTCTGCTCCAACAGGATTGATTTCGGTCAGACCTCTGTTTCCGAGAATTGACTTGAATTTGTTATAAATCAAGTTTGTGCCTTCAATTATAGCGTCGATGGAATCGGACGAACTCATCACGCTCATTGCCCGGTCGAAATCATCGATCACAGGAAGCAAATCACTCAAAATATCTTCGCCTGCGGTTTTTATGAGTTCATACCGTTCTTTAATCGTCCGTTTACGATAATTGTCAAATTCTGCCGACAGTCGCAGATATCTATCCTGAAACTCTGCCAATTTTTCAGTCAATTCGGTTAATTGGCGGTCTTTATCGTCCTCCGGATTTTCGTCCTCACCGGCATTTTCGACAACTTCCGGCTCCGCTGCATTGTCGATAACTACTTCATTGTCTATTTCTTCACATTTATTTTCTTCCATTTTTCTTTCCATTCTATATCGATCACAAAAAAATACACCATATTCCCTGCAAAAAAATTGCCAATCACATAAAACCTGACAAATTGACAGATTGAGCTTCGGGTCTAAAATCGTAATTTCATATAAAAATAAACCCGTTCCGCACGACTTATATTTTTATGGAATAGAGCGTGAGTTGGCAGACGGTAATAAAAATACATATAGGAGTATAATTATATAGTAACTCAAGTTTCCCTGTGGAACTTTGGGCAAATCGGGCTTGTTTCCACACAATTTTCTTTAGAATCATTTTTTAAAGCGTAAAAAAGTTTTTATTAAGTGCGCTTCCTGCTCGAAACCATTGGATTTGCAACTCGTTATATGAATGATTTACAGGAAATGATTCTGTCGTACCGTTGGCGTGACAAAGAGTAACGGTCAAAGGTTTTCCCTGTTTGAAGTCTGTGATATCGACGGAGATATAATCATATTCTTCGATTTTGCCGTAATCGTTTTTATCGGCGAAAGTGAGGGCAAGCATACCCTGTTTTTTGAGATTTGTTTCGTGAATACGAGCAAAACTTTTAGCCAGTATCACTTTTACATTCAAGAAACGAGGTTCCATAGCGGCATGTTCGCGCGATGAGCCTTCACCGTAATTTTCCTCTGCCACCACTATCGAGGATAACAGCCGGGCTTTATATTGCTTTGCGACAGCCGAAACAGGCTCGTAATTACCGGTAAATCTGTTGTGTACAGAGTTAGTTTTTCCATTGAAAGCGTTCACAGCGCCCATCAGCATGTTGTCGGAAATATTTTCGAGATGACCGCGAAAACGCAGCCAGGCGCCTGCCATCGATATATGGTCGGTAGTACATTTCCCTGCCACTTTGATGAGTAAAATCATATTTTGCAGACTGTTGTCATCAGCCGGCGGAAACGGTTGCAGGAGTTGCAGACGTTCCGAACAAGGATCAATCGACACTTCTTCGACAGTTGTTCCGGAAGCGACGTATCCGTTGTCTTTCACGTCGAAACCCTGCGGCGGAAACACTTCTCCATGAGGCTCTTTCAGCATTATTTCTTTACCGGTGGCTGTTTTCAGTTTATCGGTGAGCGGATTGAAACGCAAGTCGCCGGCAATGGTCAGAGCCACAGTTAGTTCCGGCGATGCGACGAAAGCGTGCGTATTCGGATTCCCGTCGGCGCGTTTGGCAAAATTACGGTTGAACGAAGTGACGATAGAATTTCGTCGAGTATTATCTTCATTGCTGTCGATGTGGCGTTTCCATTGCCCAATACATGGACCGCACGCATTAGCCATAATCACGGCTTTTGCTTTTTCGAAATCAGCAATCAATCCATCACGTTCGGCAGTATATCGGATTTGTTCCGACCCAGGATTGACAATCAGCGCTGCTGCGATGGGAATATTGTCGTCAATAGCCTGACGTACAACAGATGCCGCCCTGCTTAAATCCTGATACGACGAATTGGTACACGAGCCAATCAATCCCGCTTCCATTTTGCAGGGATAGTCGTTTTCAATCACTTTGGCTGCAAATTCGGAAATTGGAACGGCGGCGTCGGGCGTAAAAGGTCCATTGATGTACGGCTCTAAAGACGAAAGGTCGATTTCGATAATCCTGTCGTAATATTTTGAAGGCGTCGCTATTACTTCTGCATCAGCCTGCAAATGCGATGCAGCGTTTCCAGCCATTACGGCTATTTCTTCACGTCCGGTCCGACGAAGATATTCAGCGATATTTTCATCAAAAGGGAAAATCGAAGTTGTCGCTCCGATTTCGGCGCCCATATTGCAGACGGTGGCTTTTCCTGTTGCCGAAAGCGAGGATGTCCCATCACCGAAATATTCGACTATCGAATTGGTTGCGCCTTTGACGGTGAGTATTCCTGCGAGTTTCAGGATAATATCTTTCGGAGAAGTCCAGCCTGTAAGTCGTCCTGTCAGACGGACGCCAATCAGTTCCGGCATTTTCAGTTCCCATTCCATTCCGTTCATAACGTCCACAGCATCAGCGCCGCCGACACCAATAGCAATCATTCCGAGACCGCCAGCATTAGGCGTATGCGAATCTGTGCCAACCATCATTCCGCCAGGAAAAGCGTAATTTTCGAGAACTACCTGATGTATAATACCTGCGCCGGGTTTCCAAAAGCCAATGCCGTATTTGTTCGACACAGCACGCAGAAAATCGTAAACTTCTCTGTTATTATCAATTGCCGTTGCGATATCGTCTTTAGCGCCGACATTTGCCTGAATCAGATGGTCACAATGAACAGTCGCCGGCACAGCGGATTTTTCTCTTCCGGCGTTCATAAACTGCAACAAAGCCATTTGCGCCGTAGCGTCCTGCATGGCAACCCTGTCGGGACGAAAATTTACGTAATCTGCCCCTTTTTTATAGACTTTCAACTGATTAACATCGTACAGATGCGCATACAAAATCTTTTCAGACAATGTCAGCGGACGACCAATATATTTCCGCACATTATCAACTTTACCGCCAAAATCATAGTAAAAATCTCTAATTATTTCAATATCTTCCATAAATTCCGATATAACTTCCAAATTTTGCCGCAAAAGTAATATAAAATTTTCGACAGACAAAAACAGGCAATGTCCGCACAATTGATTTGTATGGAATTTTCCTTATCAGCGAATAGGGCGAAAGTATTAAACTTGCTGTAATCGTGGAAAAATAAACCGGTAAGACTCATCGCTGTCCTGCCAACCTAACTCCCTAAAGTAGACTTTTTATCAAAGTCTCACCGCGTAAGGTGATGGTGTCTCACCGCGTAAGGTGATGGTGTCTCACCGCATAAGGTGATGGTGTCTCACCGCGTAAGGTGATGGTGTCTCACCGCGTAAGGTGATGGTGTCTCACCGCGTAAGGGTAGAGTGTTTACCCGCATAAGGGTAGAGTGTTTACCCGCATAATGGTAGAGTGTTTACTCGCGTAAGGGTAGAGTGGTCCCTCCCCTGAAAGCCCTGAAAAGCTTATTCAGGAAGGCGACTTTCATTCCACTGTAGGGATGGCGGTAGGGGCTT
>JAITJX010000165.1 GCA_031278765.1 Tannerella sp.
GTAAAAATAACGAACTAAGAAATAAAACACATTGTTTAACAAATCAATAGAAAAATTATTATGAAAAGAGTATTAGGACTGGACATGGGCACTAATAGCATCGGGTGGGCATTGGTTGAGCAAAATGAGAAAGGCGCTTTTACTACGATTAACGGCTCAGGAAGTCGTATTATCCCGATGAGTCAAGATATTTTGGGAAATTTTGACGCTGGAAATTCGGTTTCCCAAACTGCCGAAAGAACTGGATTTCGCGGGACAAGGAGATTGCGTGAGCGATGCTTGCTGCGGCGCGAACGTTTGCACCGTGTACTACATTTGCTGGGATTTCTCCCTGAGCACTACGACCGGTGTATTGATTTTGAAAAGCGCTTGGGCAAATTTATACAGGATGTCGAGCCAAAATTACCTTGGAAACAAGCGGTAGATGGCAAGTTGGAATTTTTGTTCCAAAAATCGTTCAACGAAATGATTGCAGATTTTAAAAAGAATCAACCTCAATTATTTTACAAAAAACTAAATGGCGAAGAAACCAAAATCCCCTACGACTGGACGATTTACTATTTACGCAAAAAAGCCTTATACCAAAAAATAGAAAAAGAAGAGCTGGCATGGATACTTCTAAATTTTAATCAAAAACGCGGATATTATCAGCTGCGTGGCGAAGAGGAAGAAGAAAATCCTAACAAATTAGTGGAATATCACTCACTGAAAATTGTTGATGTGGTAGCCGACGAAAAGCCCAACAGCAAAGGAGAAACGTGGTACTCACTGCATTTGGAAAACGGATGGATTTATCGCCGTTCCAGCAAAACCCCTTTGTATGATTGGAAAGATAAAGTTAGGGATTTCATTGTTACTACCGATTTGAATGACGACGGTACTGTAAAAACCGATAAGGAAGGAAACGAAAAACGTTCATTTCGCGCGCCAAGTGAAGACGACTGGACTTTATTGAAGAAGAAAACCGAAGCGGATATAGAACAATCCCAGAAAACTGTGGGCACATATATTTATGAAACCTTACTGCAAAACCCAAGCCAGAAGATACGCGGAAAGCTGGTGCGGACTATTGAACGCAAATTTTATAAAAACGAGCTGAAAAAAATCCTTGAAAAGCAAGTAAAATTGCAGCCGGATTTATTTAGCGAAGATTTGTACAACGACTGCGTTAGAGAGCTATACAAAAACAACGAAGAACATCAGCTCATTTTGAGCAAAAGAGATTTTATTCATTTACTTGTGGAAGACATTATCTTTTATCACCGTCCCCTGCGGAGTCAAAGATCGTCTATTGGAAGGTGTTCGTTGGAATTTAGGAAATATAAAGACAAGGAAGGTAATGAGGTAACGGAGTATTTAAGTGCCACGCCGAGATCGAACCCGATATATCAGGAATTTCGCTTGTGGCAATGGCTATTCAACCTGAAAATTTATAAAAGGGACGATGATACGGATGTTACGGCACAATTCCTGAGCGGCAGGGAAGATTTGGAAAAATTATTCGAGTTTCTGATGCAAAAAAAAGAAGCAAACCACAAGGATATTCTTCAATATTTCTTCACCTTGCAAGGATTGAAAAGAGAAGCCGTGAGCAACGAAATTGCAAAATACCGCTGGAACTATGTATTTGATGATTCGCAAGAAAAAGAGGATGAAAAATCGAAAAAATATCCTTGCAACGAAACCGTTTATGAAATCAAAAGAAGGCTGGAGCAGGTGGAAAATGTTCCTGCCGGCTTCTTGACGCCTGAAATAAGGCAGAGCTTGTGGCATATCATCTATTCCGTAACCGACAAAGTTGAGTTTGAAAAGGCATTAAAAACGTTTGCGAATAAGCATAAATTAAACGAAAACTCTTTTGTGGAAAATTTCAAAAGATTTCCTCCATTCAAAAGCGAGTATGCCTCTTTTTCGGAGAAAGCCATTAGAAAGTTGTTGCCTTTGATGCGCTTGGGAAAATATTGGGACTGGGAAGCCATAGACGCGAAAACAAAAGACAGAATTTCCAAAATTCTTAACGACGAATGCGATGAAACCATCAGAGAGCGGGTGCGCAAAAAAACCATTCATTTAACAAATGAGAATGATTTTCAGGGGTTACCGCCGTGGCTTGCCCAGTATATTGTATATAATCGCCACTCCGAAGCCGGCGCCGCAGATAAATGGAATTCGATTGCCGATTTGGAGAACTACTTGGCCGATTTTAAGCAGCATTCCTTGCGCAATCCGATTGTTGAGCAGGTAGTCGTAGAAACGCTTCGCGTAGTAAAAGACATTTGGAAAAAATACGGAATCGGTGCAAAAGATTTTTTCAGCGAAATTCATGTCGAGTTGGGGCGTGAAATGAAAAATACGAAAGACGATAGAAAGAAAATAACACAGCAGGTATTGGATAATGAAAATACAAATCTTCGGATAAAGGCGCTGCTTGCAGAATTGCAAAACGATGCCAACGTAGAAAATGTTCGTCCGTATTCGCCCACACAGCAGGAAATTCTGAAAATTTATGAAGACAGCGTAATCAATTCGGGAATTGAAATCCCTGATGATATTTTAAAAATCAGCAAAACGGCGCAACCGTCAAAGGCTGATTTGTATCGCTATAAGCTTTGGATAGAGCAGAAATATCGTTCGCCATATACAGGAGTGGCTATTCCGTTGGGCAAATTGTTTACTTCCGCATACGAGATAGAGCACATTATCCCGCAAAGCCGCTATTTCGACGATAGCTTTAACAATAAAGTGATTTGCGAATCGGCAGTGAATAAGCTAAAAAACAAGCAATTAGGTCTTGAATTTATCAAAAATCATCATGGGGAAATTGTTGAAACAGGTTTTGGCGGAAAAGTAAAAATATTTAATGAGGGAGAGTATAAAGACTTTGTAAAAAAATATTACGCCAAAAATCATTTCAAACGGACAAAACTTTTATTGGAAGAAATTCCTGATAAGATGATCAAACGGCAGATGAACGATACACGCTACATCAGCAAGTTCATTTCTTCGTTACTGTCGAATATTGTTCGGGAAGAAATGAATGACGATGGCGTTAACTCCGAAAATCTTGTGCCCGTAAGTGGAAAAATTACGGGAATCCTAAAGCAAGACTGGGGTTTGAACGACGTATGGAACGATTTGGTTTTACCTCGCTTTGAACGAATGAATCAGCTGACAGGCAGCACTGCCTTTACTGCATGGAACGAGAAGTATCAGAAGTTCCTACCAACTGTTCCATTGGAGTTATCAAAGGGATTTCAAAAGAAAAGAATCGACCACCGCCACCATCCCTTAGATGCAATAATAATTGCCTGCGCTACAAGAGATCATGTAAACTACCTTAACAACAAGGAAGCACATAAAGAAGGGACAAATGAGAAAGGCGGGTGTAGGTATGATTTGAGAGAGAAACTTTGTGATAAAATCAAAATAGATGACAAAGGCAACTATAAATGGCAATTTAAGAAGCCATGGGACACCTTTACTCAAGATGTGCGGGCTACGCTGGAAAATATCATTGTCAGCTTCAAGCAAAATCTGCGGGTAATAAACAAAACCACCAATAAATACCAGGCTTACGAAAATGGGAAGAAAATTCTAAAATCACAAGAAAAAGGCGACAGCTGGGCGATCCGCAAACAATTGCACAAAGACACTGTATTTGCCAAAGTTTCTCTCCGAAAGACGAAAAAGGTGAAGCTCAATATTGCATTAAAAGATTGGCAGAATATTGTAAATAAGGAATTGAAAGAAGATATTAAACGCCTCATCACGACTTATGGATCGTTTGACGCCGAAAAAATTAATAAATATTTTAAAGATAAGAACTATTTGCATCAAGAAATAGATGTATCTAAGGTGGATATTTATTATTTTGAAAATGATAATGCGGCTGTCCGTAAAACATTAGACACTTCTTTTAATGCAAAAACAATCGAGTCAATTACCGATACGGGAATACAAAAAATATTGTTAAGGCATTTAGCAAAAAAAGATAATAATTCCGACTTAGCATTTTCTCCTGAAGGAATAGAAGAAATGAATCAAAAAATCGTGGAATTAAATGATGGGAAATCACATCAACCTATCTATAAAGTACGCGTATATGAGCCTATCGGCAATAAATTCCAAATAGGATATACTGGAAATAAAAAAGACAAGTATGCGGAAGCTGCTAAAGGCACTAACCTCTTTTTTGCCATTTATACAGATGAAAATGGTAACCGGACCTATGGAACAATTCCTTTAAACATTGTGATAGAGCGGCTTAAACAAGGACTACAAGAAGTTCCCGAAAAGAATGAGAAAGGGCATTCTTTGCTTTTCTATTTATCCCCCAATGATTTAGTATATGTGCCGACAAGGGAAGAAATAGAAAGTCAAGCGCTTGTAAATGCCAAAAATATTCATCCAACCAGAATATATAAGATGGCGTCATGTACTGGAAATCAATGTTTTTTTATTCCGAACAATGTTGCAAGTCCAATTGTGCAAACGACGGAATTGGGGGCAAACAACAAATCCGAAAAATCGTGGGATGGGTTAATGATAAAGCAGGTAGGAGTAAAAATTGTGGTTGATAGAATAGGGCAGTCAACGATATGTTGATAAAAAATAAAAATAGAAAATGCCTATTAGATATTAACAAGCCTGATTAGGTTATTCATGTTGCAAGATGTAAAACTTGTTGTGTAATTAAAAAAAATTTTTTACCTTTGTCGATGAAAAGACGTCTGATTGAATTTCATCGGTAAAAACAGGCAAAACCCAATTTGCTTGGCATGAGAAATGAAGTAACAAAGGGTCGAAGGGATTACAGCTAAAGGGTCCAAACCTTTTGCCTCGAGTAAGAGGAACCTTATTCGTCCGGTCTTTTCTTGTCAACATTTTGTTTATTATAGCACGACAAAGGTTGTTTATGATTGCAAGATGTGCTGTAATTTCTTAAATAAAAAGAAATTACAATAAGGATTATTCCGGGGCGAAAGCCATTAAAGCGGGGATTATTCCTCGCTTTCAATGAAAGTAAGGTAAAAACAATATAAAACAATAAACTTTTAAAACCAATGAAACAAAATCCAA
>JAITJX010000083.1 GCA_031278765.1 Tannerella sp.
TGGCAGCATACAGTTTCTTTGAGAAAAAACCGGCTATAAAGTTTGAGCGTTCCCTGCCCTCCGGACAGTTCGAATTGTTCTATTAATCAACAAATTATACGTTTAATTTATAAATCGGCCAATGCTCGGAAAAAAAAATTCGGGCTAAACTTTTGTGTTTCTTTCTGTGAAAAGCATGTGTTAAAATTTTTTAACTCATTACATCGAACTCAGGTTATTAATTTCCAGTGGAAAGAAATCATCCGCATCATGAAGACCCAAAATGCGGTTTTGACCGTATCTCAAAACCGCTATGACGAAGTGATCATTACCCGCCGATGCAGCGATCCGACGCACAAAGTCGACGCCATTTATCGACGCCTTAAATACAAACCGCTACCCTTTACAAAACGAAAATTTGGGGTGCACAAATCGGAATTTGAAAAAATGGACTTGGCCTTTTTTACAGCATTTTATAATCTGATGAACTGCAATGTGGGGTAAGTATTTATTATTCAATTTTATTCTCCAACACATATTCATCCATACAAACAAACCAAATCTGTTCGTTCATATATACTAATCCTGTTCGTTTACATGGACTAAGCATGTTCATACGCCTGGACTAACTTAGTCCATACACTTGGACTAACTTAGTCCATACGCCTGGACTAACTTAGTCCATATACCTGGACTAACTTAGTCCATACGCCTGGACTAACTTAGTCCATGCGCCTGGACTAATCCAACCCATACGAAAGGACTAAGTTTATTCGATCGGCCATTCTGGTCGACTACTATAATTTAAACAGGAGTGGAAATTATATTATATATTTATTGTGGTATATATGTTTCAAGAAGTTTGACGGAATGATTGCCTGTTTTTATTGTAACAGTCGGCGTTTCTGCTGGTATCAGTACAACTTCTCCCTGTCGGATATGCATTCTGTAATTATAATTGTTAATGATTACCGCCTCTCCAGATAAACAGGTATATATTACAAATGAATCTGCATTTAAGAAGCGGATGATGGTTTGCCTGGCGTCTAACAGTCCGGTATTAAAATATCTGCATTTGACGAGTTCTGTTATACTGTTTTTATTGGTTTCATAATGTGTTTTATAATCGGGATATACCGTGTAGTCTATTGCATCTTTTGCAAGTTCGGAATGTAATTCCCGTCTGTTACCATTGGCATCCCTGCGGTCGTAATCATAAATACGGTAAGTGATGTTGCTTGTCTGTTGAATTTCTGCAATTAAACAACCTTTTCCGATGGCATGAATACGTCCGGCGGGCAGGAAGAATACATCTCCGGCTTTTACCTCAAAATGCTGCAAAACTTCGGTTATGGTATTATTTTCCACTCGTTCAACATATTCCTCCGGAGTTATTCGGCATGAAAAACCGCTGTATAAAGATGCACCCGTCCTTGCATGAACTACATACCACATTTCTGTTTTTCCAAAAGAGTTATGACGTTGTATTGCCAGGTCATCCGCAGGATGTACCTGTATAGAGAGGTCATCTTGAGCATCAATAAACTTGACCAGTATCGGGAAAGTTGTTCCGGTTTTTTCCATAATGCTTCTTCCAAGCAATCTTTCTCCATATTCGGCAATCAGTTCATCAATTGTCTTTCCTTTGTCATTTGTACCGGCTTTACCAATAAATCCTTCAGATACTGTTGATTTATTTCCTTCAACACCGGAGAGTTCCCAGCTTTCGCCTATTTTGCGACTGTCGGCAGGTAGTCCTTTTAACGGGAGAATATTCTGTCCTCCCCATATTAATTCTTTATAAACAGGTTCAAACTTAAACATAATCAATGAATATCAATATTATTAACTCTTTTAACAACAAATGCCGAACGCGCGGGCAAATACATTTTCAACCAGCCTTTAGCATCCTTTTGATACAGGGGATCATAATTTGTGAAATGCACAACGGCATCATCATTTAATCCGTTACCGCCAAATTTAACCGCATCGGTATTGAGGATTACCGTATATTTTCCTTCAGGAACGAGAAATCCGTACCCTGTAAAAGATTTTATCGGGTTAAAGTTAAAAATAAAAAGCAGGTTGTCCCGCATGAACGCAAGCGTCTGATCGGCATTACTGTCCCAGATTTTTTGAATTTCCGTGTTTTGAAAATCTTTTATTCCCGAAATGATTTTAATCATCTCCCTGTCGAAATCACCAAGCAGGTGGTATCTAAGACTCTGGTCATCGAACAGATTCCATTGTCGCCGTGCGTATTTATATGACCATCCGTTGCCCTCACGCGGAAAATCAATCCATTCAGGATGTCCAAATTCATTTCCCATAAAGTTGAGGTATCCTCCATTGATAGTCGAAGCCGTAACAAGTCTGATCATTTTGTGCAATGCAATGCCGCGTTCTACTTTGAGGTTCGGATCATTGCGCTGCATGTGCCAATACATTTCAGCGTCTATCAGGCGAAAAATTAATGTTTTATCGCCAACCAGCGCCTGGTCGTGACTTTCGGCATAACTGATGGTTTTCTCATCTCTTCGGCGATTAATCATTTCCCACCAGATAGACGACGGATGCCATTCTTCATCTTTCTTCTCTTTAAGTAACTTTATCCAAAAGTCTGGAATATTCATAGCCATACGATAATCGAACCCGTATCCGCCTTTTTCACGGTTACACGCAAGTCCGGGCATGCCGCTCACTTCTTCCGCTATGGTGATTGCATCTGGATTGACTTCATGAATCAGTTTGTTAGCAAGTATCAGATAGGTAATTGCATCGCCATCTTGATGCCCGTTGTAGTAATCGCCATAGTTGTTAAAAGATTCACCCATACCGTGTGAATAATAAATCATAGACGTTACGCCGTCGAATCTAAAACCGTCAAAATGATATTCTTTAAGCCAGTATTGGCAATTGGAAAGCAAGAAATGAAGTACTTCATTTTTGCCATAGTTAAAACAGAGCGAATCCCAGGCGGGGTGTTCACGGCGACTGTCGGCATGAAAATACTGGTAACCGGTACCATCAAAGCGTCCCAACCCTTCAACTTCATTCTTAACGGCATGACTGTGGACAATGTCCATAATAACTGCAATTCCCAGCCTGTGAGCTTCGTCTATCAGATGTTTCAGTTCGTCTGGGGTGCCAAAACGTGATGATACGGCAAAGAAACTGCTTACATGATATCCGAAAGAGCCATAATATGGGTGTTCCTGAATGGCCATAATTTGCATGGCATTATAGCCGTCCTTTTTTATTCGCGGCAGGATATTTTTGCGAAATTCTTCACAGGAACTGATTTTTTCTTCCTGTGAGGACATGCCGATATGACATTCATAAATCAGTAAAGGAGAGGTGTTGGGTTTGAATTTTTTAGCCATAAAGCAATACGGTTTTTCAGGATTCCATACCTGCGCCGAGAAGATTTTTGTCTTTTCATCCTGTATGACACGCTGACACCAGGCAGGAATACGTTCGCCGCAGCCGCCCTGCCATTCAACGAGCAATTTATATAAATCTCCATGTCTTACAGATTCTTCGGCGAGTGTTATTTCCCATACGCCATTTCCGGTCTGCGAAAGTCGGAAGTTCTCGTCTTTCTTCCAACTGTTGAACGTACCTGTCATGTAAACTGCCGTTGCATTGGGCGCCCATTCGCGAAGAACCCATCCATTATTGCATTTATGAAGTCCGAAATACATATATCCTGAAGCAAAATCGGAGAGCGAGAGTCTTCCATTCTCCGTCAGGTTCTTTTCTTTCTCAAGAGCAGCTATGTGACGCCCTTCTATTGCTTCCCTGTAAGGTTTGAGCCAGGGATCATCTTTGATAATTTTTAGCATTTGTTTGTTCATCTTTTTATATACTCTAAAGTACAAAGATAGTATATTATTCAATTTTTTTTCCTATCTTTGTGTGCTTTTCAATTATTTTTTTATGATGAAAAAGAAACTAACTTTCTATGTCCTGATGATAACTGTTTTTGGCGCAATAATGTATTTTATTGCGCATAAAGGCGGTATGCTTTTCTACGCTCATGAGAATGTTAAGGAGTATGCCGATACGCATAACTTGAAGGAAGGTTTCAGATTGTTTTCTACTTTGACGCTTGAACATGCCAAAGCATCCGTCGGGCTGCTTTTACTGCAAATTCTTATTATTCTTGCAACATGCAGAATTGCAGGACTGCTATTTAAGAAAACAGGACAACCTGCGGTTACAGGCGAGATTCTTGCAGGAATCATACTGGGTCCTTCATTATTGGGTTCTCTGTTTCCTGATATTTACGCATTTGTTTTTCCCGAAGAATCTTTTTCAAACATACAGATCTTAAGCCAGATAGGTTTGATCCTTTTTATGTTCACTATTGGTATGGAACTGGATATAAAAGAAGTGCAAAAACGCTGGCAGGATACTGTTCTAATCAGTCATGCAGGCACAATAGTTCCGTTTGCGTTAGGGATGATAATCGCATATTCTATTTATACCAAGTATGCTTCTGCTCATACTCCTTTTCTTTCGTTTGCAATATTTATAGGTATATCTTTGAGCATTACAGCTTTTCCGGTGCTTGCAAGGATCATTCAGGAGCGAGGATTGACACGTTCCCGTTTGGGTACGATTTCACTTGCAAGCGCGGCAAATGGCGATATTACGGCATGGTGTCTGCTTGCTGCCATTGTTGCTTATGCACAGGCGGGCACTGTACAGAGCGCTATATATACAGTCTTGTTTTCTGCACTTTATGCGAGCCTGATGTTGTTTATTGTCAGGCCTGTTTTGAGAATAGTAGGAAATCTATATCATAATAAGGAAATTGTTGATAAGTCACTTGTGGCCGTCATGTTCTTCATTTTGATTGCTTCGGCATACGTAACGGAAATATTGGGCTTGCATGCTTTATTTGGCGCTTTTGTAGCAGGGATAATTATGCCGGAAAACACGAAATTCCGCAAGATAATGAGCGATAAGGTTGAAGATGTCTCGCTGGCTTTATTGTTGCCTCTGTTCTTTGTTTATACAGGGCTTAGAACGGATGTCGGACTTATTTCCGGCGCTGAAATGTGGCTGTTGTGCGGATTGTTTATTCTTGTTGCCATTATCGGCAAGTTCGGAAGTACGTTTGTGGTAGCGCGATTTTTAGGAGAGACATGGAAAAACAGCCTTTTTATGGGGGCATTAATGAATACGAGAGGACTGATGGAACTGGTTGTTCTTTCCATAGGTTTGGAAATGAATATACTTCCGCAACCTGTTTATGTAATGCTGGTCTTAATGACGCTGGTTACAACATTATTGACAACACCTTTGATAGCATTTATAAGATTTTGCTTTAAGACCTCAGAACGTAAAAAACAGCAGCGTGAAGATATGCAGAAGACCGATATATTCAAGGTTTTGCTTTCATTTGGTCGGGCAAGCAACGGACAAGTGATGCTTGACCTTGCTCACCAAATGTTTTCCGCCGGCAGTAAACGCCTTGACATTACGGCGCTGCACCTCACTGTCGGCTCGGATGTTAATCCCCTGCATACGGACGATTTCGAGAAAGTCAGTTTTGCGCCTATCCTGTATGAAGCCGGGAAGTTGAATATGCCGATTAAAACCAGGTATGAAGTATGTGAAAAAGCCGAAGGCTATATTACATCTATCGTCAATAATGAAGGCTTTGATTTTCTGCTTGTCGGTTCGGGTATTTCCATGAGTAATCTTTCGACCGACATTACTGCGCATACGACATGGAAAAGATTACTCAAACTGTTCTTACGAAAAGATTCTCCGGACTTCTTTTTCTATCCCGGAACATTGATAAAAGACAAAACAAAAGATTTCATTGAAAAAAGCGCTGCATCGGTAGGTATTTTCGTGAATCGCGGCTTTATTCACGCAAAACATATATTAGTGGTCGTTAATTCTGTAGAAGATTTGGTTTTACTTGATTATGTACGTACGCTTCAGCAATCGACGCATGGATTCGTGCAGTTGCTCAATCGTGTAAGTCCTGCATCGGACGAGAGTGAAAGCGTAGCCCGCCACTTGTCGGTTTATCTTGATAATGCCGTCGAAACAGCTATTCCTTTTGAAAAGGAAATAATGCAAAACTTGCTCCAGGAAGCCGATTTAATGCTCGTTACATACGCAACATGGCAAATCCTGACGCAGGAAAGCAAAACAAGCCTCCAGGACATGCCTTCTACATTGATTATAGCACAGAAATAAATTAAACATTACATAATTTCATGCATGAAGTTATACATTGTTTCGGTTTTCAGTCAGGAAATACGCTCAAACGCCGTTTTTCTCCCATACCATTTCCTGCAATGTATAACTCCCATGCACAACCATCAATAGTTCATCGCTCTTAATTGGAAGTATGCTTTCGGATGAGAGCAAACAGGGCAGATTTCCGGGGCTTTCTTTCCGATAACGATATGACCGCAATTAGAGCAGTGCCAAATCGTATCCTGCTCGCGTGAAAATACGATTCCTTCTTTTATGTTTGCAAGCAATCTGCGATAACGTTCTTCGTGTTCTTTTTCTATTTTCGCAACACCTTCAAATAGAATGGCGATTCTTGTCAAACCTTCTTCGCGAGCAGTCTTTGCAAAACCGTCGTACATGTCTGTCCACTCATAGTTCTCGCCAAGCGCTGCATCGAGAAGATTTGCTTCTGTGGTCGGGATTCCGTTGTCGTGTAACAACTTGAACCAGATTTCGGCATGTTCTTTTTCGTTGTGAGCCGTTTCTTCAAAGAGATTGCCTATTTGCACATAACCTTCTTTTTTTGCCTTTGACGCATAATAAAGATACTTTGTGTGAGCCTGTGATTCTCCTGCAAATGCAGTTTTTAGGTTTTGTTCTGTTTTCGAACCTTTTAATTCCATCTTTTTTTAATTTAGTCGGTTAATAATATTATATTTATAAATCCTTCGACAAAAATACAAATAATTTTGATAATACTTTAAATCTGCAAGAAAAAATTTGGAAAAACAGAAAATCATTTTTTTTCGTTTTCTTCAATTCAAAGGCAGCAATTCAGAAAGAAAATAACGTTTTTATAAAGGAGTAACAATCATGTTAATACAGAATAGCAAAAAAATATTTTTCCGGATATTTTTTATCTTTCTTCTGTAAAAAAAAACTTTT
>JAITJX010000054.1 GCA_031278765.1 Tannerella sp.
AGATAGCAGACGAACTGAATTTCGGCGACCAGTCGTCGTTCGGTAAGTTCTTTAAGAAACATACAGGACTTACTCCGAAAGAGTATAGGAAGTCTGTTCAAAAATAAGAGTTATTTTGCAGTATAATGTACCCCAATTTTGCAGCATGAAAAGTAAGCGGAAATTTACGAGCGCCTTTAAGTCCAAAGTGGCGATAGAAGCCATAAAAGAACAGTCAAGTTTGAGTGAATTAAGTTCACGTTACGAACGTAAAGCCAGTCAAATATCGAAGTGAAAGAAAGAATTTTTGGAAAAGCCTCCATAGTGATTGATCTTGCAACGCCCCAAAAAATGACAGAAAAAGAGACGAAAAAACTGTACGAACAGATAGGTCGTTTGAATATGCAGGTAGAGTTTCTAAAAAAAAAGTTGTAGAAAAATATTGCTTAGAGAGACGCTCTGACGCTGGCAAAATTCTGGTATTCCAACGATACATCTTCAAAATAATTATCCTGAAATATTGGAGGAATTGCTGAAGCATTTTCCGTAATAAAATTCCGGATACCGAATGTCCTTCTGTAAATTTTGGGCTGTGTGGAAGTTCCCGCATGAGGTTCTCCGGGAGCGCCTTCCGTTCCCGCAAAGGAAATGTATTTGCCAGAACTGTCGCGAACTGCATTCCACGAATGTCGCATGTTTGAGTGCGGGTACAGCGGAGTATAATCCTATGTAACGGGGATGCCGAGCGCACGCATGGCAAATATGGTTACTGCCGCTATGCCATTGCAGGTATTTCGTGTCGTTGCCATCAGCATGGAATAGTTCATGGGTATAAAATCGTTATCAATCCTGAATTGCGGCAGGAGTTTGTTGAGTTGCGTACAGGCTTCGACGGAAGATATATCCGGCTGCTCCTTAAATGAACGGTTTATGTCGTAAAAACTTGCAAGCGCTTTGGTGCGCCAGTTCTCAAGAAGCTCGGTACTTATCCTGTATGGCAAAATATCTTCGCAGAACGCATCGAAAGGGATGTGTCTGCCCCATGGCTGCTCTTCCCAAACTTTAAAAGCCAGTTCAATATTGTCAATCAGATAGTCGCCGGTTATATATTTTACATCCTCGCGGACAGTTAATTCCCCAAGTCCGTACGTATCCATAACTAATTCCTTATTCGACGAACTTGTCCATCTCAGCAATACGGTAGCAACATCTTCCAGTGGAGCGTCATAATATTTCGAATACTTTCCGGGCATATTGACTATCAGAAACTCGACCGCCCGAAGTTTCAGGCTGTCGGAGGAATTTTTACCGTAATGCTTTAAAACCTTTTCCAGCTCCGAGCGGTTATTGCTCGCCATAAACAAAACGGCATTTATTTCCGACGAATATGGAGAATGCTTCCATTTATAGCGTTGCCATGTCCAATAACCGGAACCAAGAGCTAACAGAATCAAAACCGTTAAAATAATACTGTTTTTTCTTTTTCCCATTTGTATAAGTGTTATATAATTTGCTACTTTATTTATAAGCTACTATTGCAAAGATTTCTTTTTCTTTTCTGTCAATATAATGTCGTATTGCATACATTTTCTTAGCATTAGTATTAATACAAAATTGAGATTCTATTTCATCAGGAATATCGCACACGTGCTTATTAATCGACAGCAGAACAAGCCACGCGGAACCCCAAACCACAACTGCTAAAGCCGGGTGTCTGATATTCGCGATACGTTATGCGACATCCCCCCATACTGCCATCGTAGCTGCCGGACCACCATAAACCGCCACGAAACACGCGGCAAGAGCCTTTAACTGCGCCCTCAGGATTCTGCTGAGACGAGGCAGAGTATTCGCCATACCAGTTCTGACACCATTCCATCACGTTACCGCTCATGTCATGAATACCTAGTTCGTTGGCTTGTTTCATGCCTACAGGTCGAGTGTGTCCCACATCAAATTTTTCCCCACACCAGGCTACCTCATCAGGGTTATTACTGCCACTGTATTTATAGCCCTGACTGCGATTGCCCCCGCGTGCTGCATATTCCCATTCGGCTTCGGTAGGCAGACGGTAATTCTTGCCTGTGGCTGCATTCAAACGTGAAATAAACTCCTGCACATCGTCCCAAGACACGAGTTCAACAGGATGATTGTCACCCTTAAAGCAACTTGAAGCAGTTTTCATAACGGCTTCCCACTGCGTCTGTGTTACCTCATATTTGCCGATTTGAAAACTGCTCACCGTTACGCTGTGTGCAGGTTTTTCATCACTGTTACAATCGTTTTCCTGTTCAGAGGTACAGCCCATCGTGAACTTACCGCCTTCCACAAATACCATCTCCGATTCGCCGGGATGTACTGATGGTTTACATGTTATAAACAATAACAATAATGCCGGCATGGCTACATTGCCGATAGTTCTCGAAAAAATGTGTTTTACAAATTTATTCTTTTTATACATAACAACTTATAATTTTTTTATTCTTTTAATAATTTAATCAATTCTTCCCTCATTTCTTCAATTGCCATGGATTCGACTTTTGGCGGTTTGGTCAGAACAATATTCACTTCCATTTGCGCTTTTTCTTTTAATCCTGTTTCATGATACAGTTTAGCGAGCAGATAATGGGGATACAGACGGTTGGGAACCAGATTTGCCGCTTTCTTCAAACTCTGTTCAGCAAGTTCGTATTCTTTTAATGCCTGACAGTTTTTACCCATGATATTATATAGCATCGGGTCGCAGGATATTTGCATGGCACTTCGCAGTATTTCATTACTTTGAGCATATTCCTCCGTTTTCGATAAACTTTGAGCATACTCGAAAAGAAACTTTACTTCGTCCTGTAGGTATGGATACTGTTTGGCATATTCTCCGACAGCTTCTTCGTACAAATTCATCCGGTATAATATTTTGGTAGTATTCCATTGCTTATATGCTTCGTATAATTGAGAGTTGAAGGTTGAAAATCGAATTATAGCCACCGGTACGATAATGAGAAAAGTCCATACTGCAAATTTAGGATACGCTTTTTTCGTTGCCGATTTTCTCTCGCTGTTTTCCATCATACAAAGCGCCGACAAAAACACGAAGGCAATTGCAAAAGGCAACACATTGAACGGATACGACATTGAGGCAAATATCAATAGAGAAACCAATGCTCCTGCCGGAAGATAATTCCCGTTTCTCACTCCCGAAACCAAAGCAAAAACAACCAAAGCAAGAAACATAAGAAAAGGAATGATACCCGTTTCGATACAAATCTGAAGATATTCGTTAAAAGCGTATTCCACGCCTTCGGCAACATATTCTTCGCATTCTGTGCCTGCACCCGAGGCAAAATATGCTGCCTGCATATCTCCATAACTCGCTCCAAAATTGCCGAGACCAACGCCTGTCGAATGTTCGGTAATGGTTTGTAAAGCAATTTTCCATGTAAACGCACGCCCCGAAGCAGAATCTTTTTTTAGAAAAAACAATCCCGCCATCGAAATTGCAAACAGAACAACCGTAACAGCCGACAGAATAAAAACCTTTTTCCTGTGCAGTTTGAAATAATCAATAAAAATTCTGTTCCTAACCCCATACAATATCCCGATAAAAACGCTGCCGCCGATAGCCGCCAGCCATGAAGCGCGACTCATGGCGGCAGGCAGTACCGATATTATACACAAAACCGTTACTGATCCGGCTGCGATCTTTATCCATACGGGCAATTCATTTTTTATAAAGGTAATCATATTGAAGATAATTGCCTTATTGAAAATCGGAATTTTCCTGTTGAAACGGACAGCGGTTCGTTTTCCTGTAAATTCCTGTATAACAGACCATAATGCCACGGGAAAAACCATTGCCAGCCAGCCCGAATATGGTCCCGGATTGAAGAATGAACCTGTGATTTTAAACAGGTTGTGCTGTGAAGCCGTGGAACCATACAATTGACGTAAACCCCAAACCGCCTCAACCAAGCCGGTAAATACAAAAAACATAACAAGCAGATAAGCCGTCAATTTACTTTTGCCTGAAAGAAAAATTCTAAGATAAAAATAAAAAGCCATTAAATAAATCAACAACAAACATTTGTTCGTTAATCTGCCGGTATGCTTAAAAGTTATTATTAAAGCTGCGATACAAAATAACAGTAACAACAAATCTGCAAATTTAAATTTAACTCTTTCTTTGCGTTTTATGATAGCTACCGGAATAGCAACCTCTGAAAGTAAAGCCATAGATGCATAAAACCAAAAATATTTACTGGAAATAATACCGTTACCCAAGCCGTGATTTACAGGAATTACCGTATATAACACTACAGATATTGGAATTGTTATCAGAATATTTGTTAAAATGTTATATGCTTGTTGCCTGTTAATCATTTATTCCTATTACTCAACCATTCCACTTACTTTTAGTAAAATTTGTCCTTCTTCTGTATTACAATGGACTGTAACTGTTTTGTTGAAAGATCCCTTTTCTTCCGGAGTGATTTTAACTGCAATTTCAGTGTTTTTGCCTGCGGCAATGGGTTGTTTTTCCCATTCGGGAACGGTACAACCACAAGATGTATTCACCATTTGTATGATCAAAGGCTGTGTTCCGGTGTTTTTCAATATAAATGCCGCTTCAGAAGTCTTCCCGATCTGCAAATCTTTCAATTCTGTTTCGGATTGTTCCGTTTCGACGGTGGTTACAGGCTGCTTTGTTGAGACTTCACCTGTTATGATTTGCTTATACAACTTCCATATTTGAGGGTTATTAACCGGATTTCCCATTGCAAGTATTTTATTGTTTTTATCCAACAGGAAACATTGAAACATAGAATTATTTGAAAATTTGTTTAATTTGTTCAACTTGTCATTATTATCAATAAAAACAGGATAATTAAATATTTCCAATTTTAACATAGATAAAAGACTTTCTTCATTTTTAGGGTAGAAATAGAATAAGAAATTTACTTGATTACCTAATTCTTCAATATAATTTTGCCATATATACATACGTGATTTACACCTTGTACAACCTGTAGAATCCGTATATAACAAAATTTTAAATTCTTTGGATTCTATGGAGTCAAATGTTCCTTTTGTTATTATATAAGTGGGATCAATATTTGGAAACTGAATAGTTTTCCCAATCCATTCTCTTACTATTTTGTTTTGTTTGAATCTTTTTTTGTCTTTACAAGCCACACATAATATGACACAAAATAAAAATATTAATATATAGTTTAATTTCATGATTCTAATTTATTATTGTTATCCCACTCAGCTGTTATTAATTTCATATTTTCACTCAATCCAAAACAATA
>JAITJX010000078.1 GCA_031278765.1 Tannerella sp.
TCAACTCGGTAAAATAACTAATCGCTGTTTGCATAATTCTTTTTATTATAAAAACAGTCGCTGTATAATTTTAGTATTTAAAATTCGTTAATAATAATTTAACATGCGTTTGCCCTGGGCAGGGTATGGCAATTCCAAACAAATGTGGAAAATATTTTGTATATTTGCGGCGTTTTTTAATGTAAATAATGGCAAAAACTCTCTTTTTAACAATAAATGGAAAAACAAGATATAAAAAAAGTATTGTTGCTCGGTTCGGGAGCATTGAAAATAGGCGAGGCAGGCGAATTTGACTATTCCGGTTCGCAGGCGTTGAAAGCGCTTAAAGAGGAAGGCATATACACAGTACTGATTAATCCTAACATTGCAACGGTACAGACTTCTGAAGGCGTAGCGGACAAGGTTTATTTCCTGCCGGTTACTTCATTTTTTGTAAGGAAAGTTATTGAAAGAGAGCAGCCGGACGGAATAATGCTTGCATTCGGAGGACAAACGGCTCTCAACTGTGGCGTTGAATTGTATCAATCTGGAATACTTGAGAAATACAATGTTCAGGTACTCGGAACGCCTGTACAAGCAATTATCGACACTGAAGATCGCGAACTTTTCGTCGGAAAATTAGATGAAATACAGATAAAGACGATTAAAAGTCAGGCGGTTGAAAATATAGAAAGCGCTTGTTGTGCCGCAAAAGAATTAGGATACCCTGTAATTTTGCGTGCCGCTTATGCGCTTGGCGGCTTGGGAAGCGGTTTTTGCGATAATGAAGACGAATTGATCATACTTGCCGAAAAGGCTTTTTCGTTTTCGCCGCAAGTGCTTGTCGAAAAAAGTTTGAAAGGCTGGAAAGAGATTGAATATGAAGTAGTGCGGGATAGATACGATAATTGTATTACGGTATGTAATATGGAAAATTTTGATCCTCTTGGCATTCATACCGGCGAGAGTATCGTTATAGCGCCTTCGCAAACATTGACAAACGCTGAATATCATAAACTCAGAGAATTGGCAATTAAGATAATACGCCATATAGGAATCATCGGCGAATGTAATGTGCAATATGCTCTTGACCCCGAAAGCGAAGATTATCGCGTAATAGAAGTAAATGCGAGATTATCAAGATCTTCTGCATTGGCTTCAAAAGCGACCGGTTATCCGTTAGCTTTTGTGGCTGCCAAACTTGGTTTGGGTTACGGTCTGTTTGAATTAAAAAATTCCGTAACTAAAACAACGTCAGCTTTTTTTGAGCCGGCGCTCGACTATGTAGTATGTAAAATTCCACGCTGGGATTTGGGTAAATTTCATGGAGTTGCACGCGAACTCGGCAGCAGCATGAAATCCGTAGGCGAAGTGATGGCCATTGGTCGTACTTTTGAAGAAGCCATTCAAAAAGGACTTCGGATGATTGGTCAGGGAATGCATGGATTTGTTGGCAATAAAGATATAGTAATCAAAGACATAGAAAAAGCTCTAAATGAACCGACCGACCGCCGTATTTTTATCATAAGTAAAGCATTGAGAGCAGGTTATACGGTCGAACAAATACATGAATTAACAAAGATAGACAAATGGTTTCTCTATAAATTGCATAATATTGTTGATACGGTTTGCAAACTCGAAAAATTATCCGTAATCAATGATTCGATTAATTTTGAGATTATTCGAAAGGCAAAAATTCAGGGATTCTCCGATTTTCAGATTGTTCGTGCCATCTGGAAAGAAAATATGGCTGACGAAGATATAGAAAAAATACGTCAATTCAGGAAACAGACAGGCATCATACCTGTTGTCAAACAAATAGATACGCTTGCCGCCGAATATCCGGCAAAAACAAACTATTTGTACCTGACGTACAGTGGAACGGAAAATGACGTTAAATATCTGGGAGACCGGAAATCCATCGTTGTTCTCGGGTCGGGCGCATACAGGATCGGTTCTTCGGTCGAGTTTGACTGGTGTGGCGTGCAGGCGCTCAATACGATACGGAAAGAAGGCTATCGGTCGGTTATGATTAATTATAATCCCGAAACTGTTTCGACCGACTATGATATGTGTGACCGTTTGTATTTCGACGAACTCACGTTTGAACGTGTTATGGACATACTTGAACTCGAAAACCCTTACGGTGTGATTATTTCAACAGGCGGACAAATACCTAATAATCTTGCCGTTCGCCTTGACGCCAATGCAGTGCCGATTCTTGGTACATCTGCTAAAAGTATTGATAATGCGGAAGACAGACATAAATTTTCCGCAATGCTCGACCGTATCGGCGTTGATCAGCCGCGCTGGAAAGAACTTTCCAGCCTCGAAGACGTGAACGAATTTGTAGATGAAGTAGGATTCCCTGTGTTGGTGCGCCCGAGTTACGTGTTAAGCGGCGCGGCAATGAATGTCTGTTCCAATCGGGAAGAACTTGAACGCTTCCTGAAACTCGCAGCAAATGTGAGTAAAAAACATCCTGTCGTAGTCAGTCAGTTTATTGAGCACGCCAAAGAAGTCGAAATGGACGCCGTTGCCGAAAACGGCGAAATTGTTGTTTATGCCATTTCGGAACACATTGAATTTGCAGGCGTTCACAGTGGTGACGCAACCATTCAATTCCCTGCACAAAAACTTTATATTGAAACACTCAGACGCATCAAACGTATCAGTAAAAAAATTGCAAAGGAACTCCTTATTTCGGGACCATTTAATATTCAATATCTTGCGAAAGGAAATGAAATTAAAGTGATAGAATGTAATTTGCGTGCTTCACGCAGTTTTCCGTTTGTAAGTAAAGTGCTGAAAATGGATTTTATAAACATCGCAACACGTGTAATGCTCGGCCTGCCGGTTGAAAATATCAATAAAAATGAATTTGATCTTGATTATGTAGGTATTAAAGCATCTCAATTTTCATTCAACCGTTTACAGAAAGCCGACCCTGTACTTGGTGTCGATATGGCTTCGACAGGCGAAGTCGGCTGTCTTGGAGATGATCTCTCGGAAGCGTTGCTAAAAAGCATGTTATCAGTAGGTTATCGCATTCCTCAAAAGGCGGTTTTGCTCTCAACCGGAACAATGAAACAGAAAGTTGCAATGCTTGATGCTTCAAGGCTTTTACAGGAAAAAGGCTACAAACTTTATGCAACCGGCGGAACCTGCCAGTTCCTGAGAGAAAACGGCATTGAATGTATGCGCGTATATTGGCCCAGTGAAGACCAATTTCAACCACAAGCCATTGATCTATTGCATGAAAAAATTATAGATATGGTTGTAAATATTCCGCGCGATCTGACGGTTAACGAATTAAGTAATGGTTACAAAATTCGTCGCGCCGCCATTGACCTGAATATTCCCCTCCTGACAAATGCACGTCTTGCAGATGCCTTTATTACAGCTTTTTGTACAATAAACATAAATGACATTGAAATCAAAAGTTGGGATGAATATTGATTTTCCTCAAGTAAATGCAAACGGTTTTTTCCGTTCTGTCGCGTCCGAGTGCCTTTTGTCGCTTCATACGCGTATCTTCTGGCCATCCGCCTTTTGTTAGCCTCATAAGAAAAAATCCGTCAGGGGGAACACTATACATTTATATTATATCCCGCCAGTTTCGTCCGAAGCCGGCCTCGTATGCCGCTATCTATTAACGGAAATGGACAAAAATCACGCGATTTTACCTCGTCGCCAATGGAGGCGAATATGCTTTGCATGCTACTTCTTGGCGGCAAGTATTATCTCTATGAGGTATCCAGTAAATGGGATCCGGAGAAAAAGCGTTCGGTGAAGATAATCGGCAAGCTGCTTGGCAAAATAAGCGAATCGGAAGGATTTGTTGAATCAGAGAAGGCACAGTTACGCAAACAGCGGCTGAAAGTGGAGCAAATTCAAGTAACCTGAGTTCGACGTAAGAAAGGCATAAAAAAATTTGGTAAGTTAGCAAATTTTTCTTATTTTTGTATTTGATAATCAACATTATAAATAGAAATCATGGCACAACTTACCACCGACAAAATTACTGAAATTTATTGTATTGCGGACGATTTTTGCAAGGGATTCTCAAAAGAGATCAAAAAACACCAAATTCATCCCGATGACGGTAAACGCCACAGGAATCGCTCATTTGCCATGTCCGATGCCGAAATCATTACTATCATGATTTGTTTTCACTACGGCAGTTTTCGCAATCT
>JAITJX010000139.1 GCA_031278765.1 Tannerella sp.
ATAAAAACATGTCTTCTCGGGGCTATTTTTTGTCTTTCAGACAGGACAAACAGGAAACAAAAAATCCTACAACCTGTTGAGATTGTAGGACTTGTCTTACTTTTGTCGCCTAATGGCTTAACTTAGAGCGGTGCGGACGGGACTCGAACCCGCGACCCCATGCGTGACAGGCATGTATTCTAACCAGGCTGAACTACCGCACCGGACAAATTCGGGTGCAAAGGTAGCACTTATTTTCGATTCTGCAACTTTTTTTTGAGATTTTTTTTAGAGAAATGCTTAAATTCAAAAAAAGAGCAGGATTATTCAAGAAATAGATTACTTTTATATAATCATTATTAGGTATTTATGGGAGAAGGAAGTATTCTTGTTATTGATTACTTTTTCTTCTCTTTAGCTGCTTTTTTCCTTGCGCGCTCTTTTTCTTTGCGTTCTTTTTCTTTCTGTTTGAGTCGCATCTTATATTCTTTTTCTTTCTGTCGAAGTTGCTCCCTGGCGAGTTTTTCCTTATCTCTGGCAAGTTTTTCGCGTTCGGCCTTTTGCAATTTCTTCGATTTTAGCTCCGAAACTTTTATACTGTCCGTTGCTACATTATTTTTTATTGTATCCTGGAGTGCCTTTGCAATAGATTCCTGTTTGCGAATTTCTTGCAGTTGTTCAAAAGTCAGTTCGCCGTCAACACGCTCCAAAAGTTTTTCTTTTTCGACGCTATCGGCGGGAATGCTGTCTTCCTTTGCAAGATATTTAACCGTATTTACACCCTCTTGGATTGATTTATATTCTTTTGTATCTTTGACTTTCTTGAAGATACGCCGGAAAATATTTTCGCCTCCGGCTTTCGGACGTTCTTCTTCCGGATTATCAATAATTGAATCCGGCGGAATTTCATCAAGCCCTGATTCCTGTTTCCCGATTTTCGCTTCTTGCCTCCGAATAGAGTCAATCCTCTGATTAATGATTTCTTCGATATTTTTATCAAAAGAATCGGTTCCATTCTCAATTATGTCCTGTCTTTGTTTTTCGGTCGCAACAGGTTGTGTTTCTATATTTTGTTCTTCCTGATTTTCGGCTACGGATTCCTGCCTCTCAACAATGTCCTTTTCAATCCTGATTTTCCATCGATTGGCAAGTGCAGGATACTTTTTTCCGTAATTTGCCACAAAAAATTGCATGTATTCCTCGAAAGTTTTGCCGTGCATCAAAATATCATAATTTTCGTTTGAAAGCGGAAAGAATGTAACAAATTCGTCTATTGTTAAGGCATATCCGTTTTCATTGTAAATCATGCGATAATAATCCATTATTTCGTTAAAGTTGTTAAATCCGCTAATTATAAGCATTGTAATATTTTCTTCATCTTCAAAGTTCAAATCAAAACTTTTCACACGAAAGTTTGCAAAATTGTATGCTGCCACGGCATACAGTAATTGATTGCGGTCTAATGTAGCTGCGTTGCAGACGAGAATCAAACGGTGTGGAGTATTTTGTTCCAGCGAGAAAGTTCGTGCAGAATCGGCAGCCGAAAGCGTACCGTCTTTATCAACTCCGAAGCGCAAGTTCCAAGTCATTGTCGAGAAACTTCCTTGCATCAGTTTTCTCCCGCCGATTAGTCCTTTAAGCATTTCTTTGGCAAGTTCCGATACGTCGGCTCCGGGATATTTTTCGGTCAAAACGGTCAAAGCATTTTTGAATCCTTCGGTGTCTCCTGCTTGAACACAAGTCAGGGCATCAAGGAAGACGAATTTGGGCATCAGTTTTGAAAGAGGATATTTATTGCTGAAAAACATGTAGTTATATCGCACAGAAGCGGTGTCTTCCGCCAAATAACTTTTATACGTTTTTTCATAAATAGAATTCTGAATAACGTCCATCATACGCATGTTATATTCGTAATCCGGGTCGGCAACAGCCGTAGCATGTTCACTGTCCGGAAATTCGGCTATCAGTTTGTTTTTATACCTTTCCGCAAGTTCCGCATCTTTATATCTCAGGGCCATTAAGTATATTTGATAGTAATAATCAAGGCGATATTCATTTTCGGGGAATCGTTTTTCGAGTTCTTCAAACGTTTCGACAGAAAGATCCATGTTTTCGAGTTTATCTTTATAAATCATGCCCATATTATACATACCGTTTGCAACGATAGTATTTGAAGCCTCCATATCTTCTTCTGAAACAGGTATTTGCTGAAGATAATATTCTCTTGATTTCGGATCTTGTGACAAAGAATCAAGCGAAACCGACGAAGTATCGCCGAGAGTTTCAGAAGTATCGGAGAAATTGTCATCTGAAATATTTGAACTGTTTTCCTGATTTTCATCTGTTTGCAGTAGAGCCACTTTTTTGTTTCGCCGTCGCCAGTCGTCAGTGAGCGGACGCTTACCCCATTTGTTTTGAAATTGCGTTCTTCCCTGCGCCACAATTTGCTGGTTATAAAAATAGAATGAGTTATCGCTTCCTCCGGCAGCAAGCATGGAAGGCATGTTTTTCGTATTTCCTTGATTCAAACTTGAACCCATAGAAGCCTGATCGGCAAGATATTTTTCCTTTTCGACTTCTTCTAAAGCTTTTCTTTCATCTTCAATCACTTGTGCTATAATTATGTCAATCACCTCAAGTCGTTCTTTTTCAGACATTCGCGCAAGTTTCTGCAAACTGTCCTGCAAATAAACGGCTTCGTAATGAAATGCCAACTCGTCAAGCGTCTCCGAAAGTTTTGCAACTCTCTTATAATCTTTATACTCTTTCTGTATCCCTGCCATAGCGCCGCTAAAACACGGTTGAGCATTGATGTAATCTTTTTGCGTGAAATAAATATCTCCAAGTCGAATTTGGCAAATCGCTTTATCCATACCGTTTTGAACGCTTTTTTCGATAGCTTCCTTATAACATTCGATGGCTTTTACAGTATCCATACGTGTCATGTAAACGTTGCCCATTGCATAGTAAACCTGATCAAGAAAATCCCGGTTTTTATCACTTTTCGCCATTCCTTTCAACATTTTCATGACTTTTTTATAATTACCGCCCGGAAAAACCTCCGTCTGGCGAATACGTGCCGCAAATTCTATTTCATAGGGCGGATTCGACTTTGCAAGGTTGTTGTATGTTTCGTACGCGAAATCGTTTTTTTCCAATGTTTGATATATCTGACCGAGCAGATATCTCATGCGTGAACGCTGTCTTTTGTTTTTTTCGCCTTTTATTGATTTTTGCAGGTAAGGAACGGCTTCTTCAAATTTCTGACTGCGAATCATATAATCAGCATACATTTGGTCGTAATCCTGCTGTTGTTTTCCGGATATTCCTTTCTCTTTCAATCGGTTAAGAGCATTATTAACCTCATACGACCAATCCATTTCCGTATAGCATCTTGCTTGCCATATTCGGGCTTTCGCTACAAGTTCAGGGTCGGTTGCATAATGTCGCGTTATATAGGAAAATGTTACGGCCGAGGTCAGGAAATCACCGTTATAATACTGGCTTTCAGCTACTAATAACCAACAGTGTTTCAAAAAAGGGTTATATTCTTCCTGTTGTTGTAATTTTACTTGCACAGGATCATTTTGCCATCCTGCTTTACGGGGAGGTTTTTCTTTTATGGAATGAAGCTTGATTGCTTTTTCGCCTTTCATGATTGCACGATCAAACGGTCCTCCGGTATTGGTTTTCTCATCCTTGTAGATGCCGCTCACGGGAAACATCGTTATCTGTTCCGTATAATTCTCCCTATAACCGTCATTTTGGACTTTAAGCGCTTCATCAAATGCGGTTTTACCGTTAAAATAAATGTTATAGTGCGAGTTCAACGCATTGAAAAAGCGGCCTGACGCATTGTTCTTTCTCGAACTACACGAAAAAAACATTGCAATAACACTCATTGCAACAACAATATATTGCCGTTTCTTCAATTTTGTATCCATAAATAAAGACACATCTTTAACTATATAATAACTGAAAATCGTACAAATTATTGCATTAACTCCTTTCAAATCTTTAAAATAGTTTCTAATACCTTGGAAATGAAAAATATAATTATCAACACCAATATGATAAACGCCCCTGATGGGATATTCAGGAAGTAGGACAGGAATAATCCCGTAATACAACACAGGAATCCTAATATACAGCTTATTAGCGTTATTTTTTTATAATCCGACGTAAACATGTTTGCCGTCATTTGAGGAATGGTCAGCAGACTCAATAACAGCATAATACCCACGAGACTGATGGATATGACAATAGTTGCAGCAATGAAAAACATCATCATATATTCGATGAAGCGAACCGGCAATTTCTGGGTGATGGCGAAATCACGATCAAAGGCTGTATAAATAATCAATCTCTTCTCGAGGAGAAAAACCGACAAAACGGCTATTGTCAAAATGCCCATCATCAGGATGTCGGTTTTAGTAACCGTAAGGATATTGCCAAAGAGAAAAGATGACAGATTGGGAGTATAATCAGGAGTTAAGAACATGAATATTATGCCAATAGCCATTCCGAGAGACCAAACGACTGCTATGACCGAATCTTCACGGATTCGTTTGTAGCTTCCGGATCGAATGATGTATTCAACGCCGAAAGCAGAGATTATGGAAAATATAAACGCTGATAATAAAGGATTTATACCAAGGTAGAAACCCATTCCGAGTCCTCCGAAAGATGCATGAGTGATCCCCCCGCTAATAAAAACTATTCTTCTTGCAACGACATAAGTTCCTACTATACCACATGTTATGGAGATAAAAAGACTTGCCGTGAGTGCATTCTGAAAAAACGAATAATTCAGTATCTCCATTTCTAATCGGTTATATCAATTTTAAAACCGGAAGATTTTATATCATTCCAAAATTTGGGATAACTCTTTGATACCACTTTGGGGTTCGAAATAAACAATCCTTCGTTAAGAATCAGTGAAACAGGGGTAAACGACATTGCCATACGATGATCTTCATAAGTGTTTATAACTGGAAAATCTTCCGATTTAATGCGTTTGCCTAGCCATGCGAGTATTTTGTCTTCATGTATATATAAAGGAAATCCCAATTTCAAAAGTTCTGTTTTGAGAGCCTCTAATCTGTCTGTTTCTTTTATTTTTAAACTTTGTAAGCCGCTGAACATAAAAGGTATATTCAGCATACAACATGTTACTGCCGCCGTTTGAGCCATATCAGGCATTGAAACAAAATCATAAACAAATGGTTTTCGAGCCGTCGGCTTACATTTTGAAAGAACCGCTCCCGAAGATGTAAATGTCGTATTAACTCCTAACAAATCAAATAATTGTACTATATTCGAATCACCCTGTAAACTGTCCTGCCGAAGTCCGGGCAATTTTACTTCCGCATCTTCATCCCGGCTTAGTGCAACCATTTCATACCAATACGATGCCGAACTCCAATCCGGTTCAACAGAGAAATTATTAACACAGGAATATTGTTGCGGCGGGACCGTAAAAATCTGGTTGTCTTCATATACTATTACTCCATATCGTCGCATCAGATTGATGGTAAGTCTGATATAAGGCTTTGATATGATTTCGCCTTTGAGATGTAACCTTAAACCATTGGTCATAATCGGCGCCATAAGTAACAAGGCAGAAATGTATTGTGAGCTAACACTTCCATCGAGAACAACCTCCCCGCCCATAAGTGTTTGACCTTTTATGCGTAATGGCGGGAAACCTTCTTTTTCAACATATTCAATACAAGCGCCCGCTTTACAAAGAGCATCAACAAGAATTTTTATGGGACGATTTTTCATGCGTTCCGTTCCGGTCAAAATCCATTTACCTTTCATACAGGCAAAATATGCAGTAAGAAAGCGCATTGCCGTTCCTGCCGCTTTGATATTGATGTCATGCTGGTTTTTTGTAAGCGCGTTGATCATTACGTTTGTGTCATCACAAACCGAAATATTGTCAATATGCTTGGGGAAATCACTTAAATTATTAATTATAAGCACTCTATTACTAATGCTTTTCGAAGAAGGCAATATAATTTCTTCTTTCAAATGGAATGGAGCGGTGATATGGTATTTCATACTTTCATCTATTAATTTGTGCAAAAATACGTATTTTTTAATATTTTTTTCTTTACAATAAAAATTTTTTATAATTTTGCGGAAATTTAGATTGTAAAATATAATATTTTATGTTTATACCGTTATGTTTGAAGTGTTAAAACAACTTATTAATAAATTAAATATTAGACTGATATGAAGAAAAATCTCTTTTTCCCGTTAATTGCACTTGCTGCAATCTGTATGTTTTCGGCATGTTCCGGAAAACTCACCCCGCTATCAAGCCAGTATGTAACTGCCGAGCCGCAACCGCTTGAATCTGTGGGTGGTAAAGTCCCTGTTACCATCAATGCCACTTTCCCAGCCAAGTGGTTCAACAAGAATGCCGCAGTAACTGTTACGCCGGTTCTTCGCTATGCCACAGGCGAAACCTGGGGCACGTCTTACACTTTTCAAGGTGAGAAAGTAAGGGCTAATAATCAATTGGTTTCGTATTCTTCAGGTAGTAACGCAACCATGCGTACCACATTTGATTACAAACCGGTAATGAAAAAATCGGAATTGTATCTGACTTTTGACGCTAAGATCAAAAACAAATCCGTACAACTTCCCGATATCAAGATTGCTGACGGAGTAATTGCCACAGCAGATTTGGCTGATGCCGCCACTTCAACACCTGCGGTTGGACCCGACAAGTTCCAGCGTATTATTAAAGAGGCTTACTACGCCAATATAATGTTCCTGATTCAACAAGCTGAACTTCGCTCGAACGAACTAAATAATAACAAAATCAGCGAATGGAAAAACATCGTTGAAAACGCCGAACAATCTCCCAATCAGAATGTTTCGATAGAAATTTCGGCTTATGCTTCGCCCGACGGCGGTGTGAATCTCAATGAAAAACTCGCGGAAAAACGCGAAAGCAATACAACAAATTATGTTGAAAAAGAACTGAAAAAACGCAAAATAAATATCCCTGTGGATGCACGTTATACGGCACAGGACTGGGAAGGTTTTCAGGAATTGGTTTCAAAATCAAATTTACAAGATAAGGATCTCGTATTGAGAGTATTATCTATGTATAAAGATCCGGAACAAAGAGAACGCGAAATTAAAAATATTTCTACTGTTTTCAAATCGCTCGCAGAAGAAATACTTCCTCAACTCCGCCGTTCACGCCTGACGGCAAATATTGAAATTATAGGTAAATCCGATGAAGAAATCAAGGAATTAGCCAAAAGCAAACCGAGCAGTCTGAATGTTGAAGAATTGCTTTATGCTGCAACTTTGACGGATAACAACAGCGAAAAAGAAACAATTTATACAAAAGCAACTCAATTATTCCCGAATGATTACAGAGGGTGGAATAATGCAGGAGTACAGCGCTATATATCAGGAGATTACGAAAAGGCGGCCGAATTGTTTGCCAAATCCAATTCGATAAAAAACAACAGCGAAGCCAATATGAATCTCGGCTTGCTTGAACTTTTAAACGGAAACACGGATAAAGCCCAGCAATTGCTCGGCAATGTGTCGGACGTGCCTGTTCTTGGCGAAGCTCTCGGACTGTTATATCTCAAACAGGGCGACTATGCTAAGGCTGTCCGCTCATTTGCAGGTTCAAAAACAAATAACGCAGCTCTTTCCCAAATACTTACGAAAGATTACAGTGCGGCAGCCCAAACGCTTAACAACGTCGTAAAACCCGATGCGATTACATCGTACCTGAAAGCTATCGTTTCGGCTCGTACAAATGACGTCAAAAGTGTTGTCAGCAATATGCGCGATGCTATCGAAAAAGACCGTGCGCTGGCTGTCGAAGCTGCTAACGATCTTGAATTTGCAAAATATTCGAACGACTCATCCTTTACGGATTTGATACGATAAAATAAAAAAATTATTAAAAATAAGGAATGGAAAAATCCGAAACAGAAAAAATTGACAAGTTGGATCGCAAGATTTTGGATATAATTTCAAAGAACGCGAGAACACCACTTAAAGATGTAGCAGAAGCATGTGGAGTGTCGCGTGCCGCTATTCACCAACGGGTTCAAAGATTAATCGAAACAAATGTGATTATCGGTTCGGGTTATAACATTAATCCTAAGGTATTGGGTTATAATTCATGCACTTATATAGGGATCAAACTGGAACGTGGTTCAATGTATAAAAATGTAGTGCCACAACTTGAAAAAATTCCGGAAATTGTGGAAATTCATTACACAACAGGTCCCTATACAATGCTGATAAAATTGTATTCCAGAGATAATGAACATCTTATGGAGCTTTTAAACAATAAAATTCAAGAGATAGACGGCGTTACCGAAACAGAAACAATGATGTCGTTGCGTACAAGTTTGAAACGAGAGATCCCTATTAATACTGTTGATTTTAAGACAGTTAATGTCGGAGATGATAAGGTTTAAAAAACTCTTGCAAGGTGTTTTATTTTTCATTCTACTCTTTTTTGCACCTCATTTTGCAGGTGCAAAAAAGAGTTTTTGTTTTCGTCTGTATTTAAACAATAAAGGAATATCTCCATATAAAATCACTGAACCGGAAAAATTTTTATCGCCTGCTGCCATCGAAAGACGCTTTTTAAGAGAAATATCTATTGACGAATCGGATTTTCCAATTTCTGAAAAACTGATTGATGAAATTAAAAATCTTGATTTTGCTCCTGTTACGCAAAGCAAATGGTTGAAAACACTTGTTATTGAAACATCGGACAGTTCTAAAATTGACGAGATAAAGGGATTTACATATATAGATTCGGTGAAATGCGTTTGGAACGGCGAAGGGAGAACCGATACATATCCTTGTAATGAAGATACTTCCCGTTTTGTTTCACAAAATATAAAACTCGAACTTGAATACGGATATGCCGATAATCAGATACGTATGTTGAACGGAATAGCCCTGCATGAAAGAGGTTTCAATGGTAAAAACATGCGAATAGCCGTTATTGATGCAGGGTTTATGAATGTAAACCGCATAGATGCTTTTTCTGGAATCTCTTTGCTTGGCGTCCGTAATATGACGTTTCCGAATCATAGTTTTTATTGTGAAGATGAACATGGAACGAAAGTTTTATCTTGCATGGCGGCAAATTTACCCGGAATAATGACAGGAACGGCGCCGCAAGCCGAATATTTGTTGATTAAAAGCGAAGATACAAGAGGAGAATTTCCTGTCGAAGAGGATTTTTGGGTGGCAGCCGTTGAATTTGCCGACAGTGTTGGAATTGATGTGATATCTTCATCGTTGGGGTATTATAAATTTGATAACATTCCCGCGTATTACTCTCATGCCGATATTGATGGAAAAACGGCATTGACGAGCAAAGCAGCCGAAATCGCTTCCCAAAAAGGTATATTACTGGTAAGCAGCGCAGGAAACGAAGGAAACAGTGGATGGGGAAAAATTACTTTCCCTGCCGATGCCGAAAATATTTTGACTGTAGGGAGTATTACGATTGATAAACAAAAAAGTTCTTTCAGTTCGGTCGGTTTGACTGCCGATTTTCGCATTAAACCCGATATTGTAGCCTTAGGCTCAAATTGCTGTGTAATATCTTCGGCTGGGCAGATCCAAACGATAAACGGCACGTCATTTTCCGCACCGATAGTTGCCGGCCTTGCGGCTTGCTTGTGGCAAGGGTTTCCCTTATTAAAAAATACGGAAATCATTCAACTTATACGGAAATCTTCAAGCCAATACCAACGACCTGACGTTCAATTGGGTTATGGTATTCCTGATTTTATGAAAGCCTGCAATCTGGCTAATAAATAATGAATCATAATGGTTTTGAAACAAAACAAAGGTATTTCCGCTGGAGTTATGTCTTTATCGGAATTGAATTGTCTGGTAAAAACGGCTGTATATGAAATGCTTCCTGAAACGTATTGGATTCGCGCCGAGATAAGTGATGTACGGATAAACTCATCGTCAGGACATTGTTATCTCGAATTTGTTGAAAAAGACGAAAAATCGAATCAAATATCGGCAAAAGCACGCGGCACTATCTGGGTTCGCAACTTTCAAATTATCAAACCTTATTTTGAACAAGAAACAAGGCAACCGTTCATTTCGGGAATAAAAGTGCTTGTAAACGTATCGGTCGAGTTTCATGAGCTGTACGGCTACAGCCTGAATGTAAGCGATATAGATCCTTCATATACCCTGGGCGACATGATGAGAAAGCGTAACGAAATTATCGAACGCCTGAAAAAAGAAGGCATTTTCACTCTCAATAAAGAATTGCCATTTCCCATTCTGCCACAACAAATAGCGTTAATTACGTCTCCAACGGCAGCCGGTTATGAAGATTTTACACATCAACTTGCAACCAACGAACAGGGATTTCAATTCTATATTAAACTGTTTCCGGCATTAATGCAAGGAGAAAAAACGGAAGAAAGCATCATTTCCGCACTGGAACAAATCTATCCGCATAAAGAAAAATTTGATGTTGTCATCATCATTCGCGGAGGAGGTTCAACTTCTGAACTGAGCAGTTTTGACTCCTATCGGCTTGCTGCTAATTGTGCGCAGTTTCCGTTACCAATCGTTACCGGCATAGGTCATGAACGGGACGAGACAGTGTTGGATTTGGTTGCAAACGTGCGACTGAAAACGCCGACGGCAGTTGCGACATTCCTAATTGAATGTATTGAAAATGAAGCGGAGAGATTGGATAATTGGATTTCATTTCTCACTTTAATACCCGATTTTCTGCACAGTGAAAACGAAAAAATCAGTAATATATCCGTATTGATCGGTCATAATGCAGAGTTATATCTGTTGTCGAAACGAAAATTATTGGACGAATTTTATGTTTCGCTGAAACATAATGTCTCGGATTTTATTCTTGAAAGTAACCGTCTTATCGAATTTAAAGAGCAGTATATTCTTTTGGTATCGCCCGAAAATGTTTTAAAACGCGGATATTCGTTGACGTTTAAAAACGGAAAAATCGTGAAACGAGCCAAAGAATTGACCGTTAATGATGAAATAATTATTAAGTTTGCAGACGGGGAAAAAACGGGAATAATTCATAAATAGATTCACACAGAGGCGATATGTACAGAATGGATATTCACGGACGGGACGAATACTTTACTCTCAGACGTCGAAATGCAAAAAACTCCTCCCCACAGGACAAGTCTCTTTACCGAGCGGTAAATTTGCGGATTATAAGAGCGCAGCAGCATCGTGTTTATATACGGCATCACGTATGAGTATACATATTGAAGGCGGAAGATGAGATAACGGAACGCCCCCTGCCTCCCGTTTCGCAGACGGATGTTCTGTATGTTGAGCTACTATTGAGGGTTATTTCCATGAACAGGCAATGGACGAAAGCCATAGTTTTTCTCAAATCACCACAAATTAAGGCCACAGTTTGAACAGCGCGACAATTTAAATTCTCGCTGATTTCTATCCTTCTAAAAAAGAATGTTTTATTACGAAAACGGATGAATATTAAGAATAAAATCAGAAAATAAATGTTGCTTTTAAAAAAAAGTTAGTATCTTTGCATAGTTTTTTTGCAACTTTTTTAGATTTTGGAAACGTTAAAACGATATGAAATTGATTTAAAAAATATACCTCTATCCTCACGTGAAGTGTTTTATTACGAACTTGGAAACGATTTTTTTGATCTCGTCGAAGGAACGGAAGTAAGGCAAGGAAAAGTTGGCATAACGGTAGAAGTAGCAAAGGTTTCATCGGCGTATGAAATGAACTTTCATACCGAAGGCATAGTAAAAGTCGAGTGCGACAGATGCCTTGGAAACATAGAAATGTCTGTTAAAGCTGAAAACAAGTTACTTGTTACATTATGGGAAACATATTCCGAGACAAGTGATGAGCAGGTAACAGTTTCGGAAGAAGAAGGTACGATAAACATTGCTTGGTTTATGTACGAATTTATTGTGCTGGCATTGCCGTTGAAGCGAGTGCACAAAGAGGGAGAATGTGATGAAAACATGTCATCCATATTAAGAGAACTTTGTGTTGAAGAAGCCAGTGAAGAAAATAAATTGCAAACAGAGGGAGACAGACATATAGATCCCCGCTGGGAAGCCCTTCGCAATTTGATTGAAGATAATTAATTAAAAAAATAAAAACATTATGGCACATCCTAAACGAAGACAAGGAAACACCCGTACGGCCAAGCGTAGAACGCACGACAAGGCAGTACTACCGACAATGGCTATATGTCCGAATTGCGGCGCATGGCATGTTTATCATACCGTATGTAACGAGTGTGGCTATTACAGAGGTAAGTTGGCAATCAAAAAAGAAGTGGCTGTTTAAAAAATGGCTCTTTGAGTAATTGAGTATTGGATTGCCCTGAAATGAAAACATTTAGGGCTATCCAGATTTTTATAAAAAGCATAAAAAACAATGATAAATGCAGTAATAACAGGTATCGGAGGCTATGTTCCTAAAGACAAACTGACAAACGAAGATTTGTCGAAAATCGTTGATACAACGGACGAGTGGATAATGTCGCGTGTAGGCATTAAGGAGCGTAGAATCCTTAGAGGCGGCAAAGCAATGTCATATATGGCTGTGAAAGCAGTAAATGAGTTGATTACAAAAACAGGAATTGACCCCGAATCCGTCGAAGGCATAATATGCGCCACTTCGACAAGCGATTATCTTTTCCCGCCCACATCAACTATCATAGCCTGTCAAACAGGCTGTAAGAATGCTTTCGCTTTCGATTTGCAGGCTGCCTGTTCGGGATTTATATATCTTCTGGAGACTGTCGCAAATTACATTCGTTCGGGTAGATACAAACGCATCATAGCCGTTGCCGGCGATATGATGACCTCCATTACTAACTATACCGACCGCACAACTTGTCCATTATTTGGCGACGGTTGCGGAGCGATACTGGTGGAAGCTATCGAAGAAAAAATAGGTATTCTGGATTCTATTTTGCGGTCTGACGGTAGCGGATTGCCGTTCCTGCTGATGAAGGCAGGCGGATCAGCGCGTATGCCTTCTTACGAAACGATCGACAACCATGAACACACCGTTTATCAGGAAGGTAAAACCGTTTTCAAACACGCTGTTATTGAAATGGCAAATGTGGCGGCAGAAATTGTTGAGCGCAATGGATTGAGAAAGGAGAACATAGACTGGATCGTTCCGCATCAGGCAAACTTGCGCATCATCGACGCGGCTGCAAACCGTCTCGAAGTGTCTATTGAAAAGGTAATGATAAATATTCAAAAGTACGGCAACACAAGTTCCGGAAGTATTCCGCTTTGCTTGTGGGAATGGGAACCGAAGTTGAAAAAAGGCGATAATCTGATACTTGCAGCATTCGGCGCAGGATTCACCTGGGGAGCGGCTTATCTGAAATGGGGTTATGACGGAAGCGATACATAAATCCGGATTCGTCAATATTCTCGGGAATCCTAATGTTGGAAAATCGACATTAATGAACAGACTTGTAGGTGAGCGCGTTTCGATCACCACGTCAAAAGCGCAAACTACGCGACACAGGATTATGGGTATTGTAAACACCGATACGATGCAGATCGTCTATTCCGACACTCCGGGCGTATTGAAACCTAATTACAAATTGCAGGAATCAATGCTCGGCTTCTCGGAATCGGCCCTCGGAGATGCTGACGTTTTGCTCTATATGACTGACGTAATGGAGAAAACGGAAAAAAATGAAGATTTTTTGCATAAAGTTCAAAAAGCAGAATGTCCTGTTTTATTATTGATTAACAAAATCGATTTGACGAATCAAACAGAATTGGAAAAATTGGTAGCAAAATGGCATGAGCTGTTGCCGCAAGCGGAAATCTATCCCATTTCGGCACAGGCGAATTTCAATATTGACATCGTAAAAAAGAAGATTGAAGAAATGATTCCGCCTTCGCCGCCGTATTTTGAAAAAGACGCTTTGACCGACCGACCGGCACGATTTTTCGTTACGGAAATCATTCGCGAAAAAATTCTGCTTTATTATCAAAAAGAGATTCCATATTCGGTAGAAGTTGTTGTAGAGCAGTTTATTGAAGAGCGAAGTAAGATAAGCATCAGATCAATCATCATCGTTGAACGCGAATCGCAAAAAGGAATCATTATCGGACATCGAGGACAGGCGTTGAAAAAAACAGGAATGATGGCGCGCAAGGACTTGGAGAAATTTTTTGACAAGAAAGTGTTTCTCGAAATATTTGTCAAAGTTGAAGCAGACTGGCGAAACCGGGACAATATTTTGAAGCAGTTCGGATATGAATTATAAATATTGATTTTATGAAAAATGTAGTAGCAATAGTAGGTCGTCCGAATGTGGGGAAATCCACTTTGTTTAACAGACTTACACAAACTCGTCAGGCAATAGTAGATGAGGAAGCAGGCACAACACGCGACCGCCAATACGGTAAAGTTGATTGGACAGGTCATGAATTTTCACTTATAGACACAGGCGGCTGGGTCGTAAATTCGGAAGACATTTTTGAAGAAGAAATCAACAAACAGGTAAAAATCGCTATCGAAGAGGCGGATGTGATAATATTTGTCGTAGATATTCTGAACGGCGTTACCGACCTCGACGACGCGGTAGCCCGTATCCTTCATAAAAGTAAAAAACCGGTCATACTTGTTGCGAATAAGGCTGATAATTACGAAATTCATGCTCAGAGTGCAGAGTTTTACAGTCTCGCTCTCGGCAATCCGTTTTGCATTTCTTCCATAAATGGATCATATACAGGAGATTTATTAGATAAAATTATAGAAATGTTGCCTTCCGAAAGTGAAGGAGAACCGGAAGAAGAGTTGCCGAGAATTGCGATTGTTGGCCGTCCTAATGTTGGAAAATCCTCATTAATAAACGCCTTTATGGGTGAAGAACGCCACATCGTAACCAATATTGCCGGTACCACTCGCGATTCGATATACACCAAATACAACAAATTCGGATTGAACTTCTATCTCGTTGATACCGCAGGAATACGTAAAAAAGGAAAAGTGAATGAAAATCCGGAATATTATTCTGTTATACGCTCCATTAGAGCAATTGAAAATTCCGATATATGCGTATTAATGGTTGATGCCGTGCGAGGTATTGAAAGCCAGGATTTAAACATATTTCAGACAATTCAGAAAAACCGGAAAGGGCTTGTTGTATGCGTTAATAAATGGGATTTGGTGGAAGACAAGTCGCAGGCGGCAATCAATACATTTATTAATGCGATTTATGAACGTTTTGCGCCGTTTACGGATTTTCCGGTACTTTTCATTTCTGCGACGACTAAACAGCGTATCTTCAAGATATTGGAGAAAGTGAAAGAAATATATGACAATCGTCGAAAACGCATATCGACCGCAAAATTGAACGAAATCATGTTGCCGATCATCGAAAAAACTCCTCCACCGTCAAACAAGGGCAAATATATAAAAATTAAATATATAACACAATTGCCCGGAGGAGGAATCCCATCATTCGTATTTTTCTGCAACCTGTCGCAATGGGTCAAAGAACCTTATCGCAGATTTCTCGAAAACAAACTGCGGGAAAACTGGAATTTTAACGGCACGCCGATACATGTATTTATGCGGGAAAAATGATTGGAAAGTAATGAAAACATATTAAGATATATCAATCAGTTCGAGAAGTTTTTCCACGGCTTTCTCTTCGGGGATATTTTTAAGCATCAACTCTTTACCTTTATATAAACTGATTTTTCCACGTCCGGTGCCAACGTATCCATAGTCGGCATCTGCCATTTCACCCGGCCCGTTTACAATACAACCCATAACAGCTATTTTCAGATTTTTCAGGTGCGACGTCGCCTCTTTTACTTTTTTTAACGTTGTTTGCAAGTCAAAAAGCGTTCGACCGCAACTTGGACATGCTATGTATTCGTTTTTTGTAATTCGCGTACGTGTTGCCTGCAAAATACCGAAAGCTACGGGTATTTCATTTTCGGGATTTTCCGAAAGAGAAACACGAATCGTATCGCCGATTCCATCAACAAGCAAACTCCCTATCCCAATAGCCGATTTGATACGACCGTCTTCGCCATCTCCTGCCTCCGTAACGCCCAAATGCAAAGGATAATGAAAAGCCTCCTTATCCATTCTGGCAACCAACATGCGTACGGAATTGATCATAAGCGCCGTATTTGAGGATTTTAACGAAACTACTATCTTTTCAAAATTTTCCTCGCGACAAATCCGAAGCGCTTCCAGGCAACTTTCCACCATCCCAAACGGAGTATCGCCATAACGATTCATCATTCTCTCGCTCAAAGAACCGTGATTTACGCCGATACGAATTGCCGTATCATGCTTTTTACAAACATTCAGTAAATTGACAAATTTTTCTTTCATCAAAAGGCGTTCCTGTTCAAACTCCTCATCCGTATAGCCGGAATTGTTTTTTTTAATGGATTTCACAAAATTTCCGGGATTAATACGTACTTTTTCAACATACTGCGCCGCCACTTCGGCTATCGCAGGATTGAAATGAATATCCGCAACAAGAGGAGTTGTGTAGCCGCGTTTACGTAATTCTTTACGTATTAATCCTAAATTTTGAGATTCGCGGATGCTTCGAGCCGTAAAACGCACCAGCTCGGCACCCGCTTCAATAATTCTGACCGCCTGGTTAACTGATTTTTTAACATCATTCGTATCGGTATTAACCATCGATTGCACGCGAACAGGATTATCACCCCCAAGCCTCAAGTTGCCAATCCGAACTTCTATTGATTTACGTCTTTGACTGTTATACATTCAATTTGTCTTGAAATTATAAGATACCTTTTGCAACTCCCTGTTTGCTTTTACTATTTTTTCTTTCAAACTCTCCTTGTATGATATTAATTTTTCTTTCAGTTCGACATCTGTTGCCGCAAGGATTTGAGATGCAAGAACTGCGCTGTTCAGCGAGGCGTTTATTCCGACAGTTGCAACCGGAATTCCCGGAGGCATCTGGACTATGGCAAGAAGTGCATCCATGCCTTCGAGTGAAGAACTGATCGGTACGCCTATTACGGGAAGCGTCGTCATCGAGGCTATTACGCCACAAAGATGGGCTGCCATACCGGCGGCGGCAATGATGACTTTTATGCCCCTTTTTTCCGCATTTTTTGCAAATTCTTCGACTGCTTCAGGCGTACGATGTGCCGATAATGCATTCATTTCAAACGGTATCTCCATCGCGTCAAGGAATGACGCCGCTTTCTCCATTATGGGCAAATCCGACGTACTGCCCATTATTATACTAACTGCCGGTTTCATTTTTTTATTAAGATTTTATGCTGCAAATATATAATATATAAAATAAAAAACAAATAAAAATGCCAGGGAAGCAATCACCAACCTCGACAGGCCCAATACGGGGAAATCTTCCCTTCTCGGAAATCGCTACGATGAAAGATAACATGCCAACATTTTCGGACATAGAAACAGATTGACGGATGGAAAAACGAAACCTATCTCGAAACTATCTCCAATACATTAATCAATGTTGGATCGACAGGTTTGTCGTTTTTTATCGCTTTGGCAAATGGAACAAGGACTATTTCGTCGTTTACAACGCCTATCATCACGTTGCGCTGATCTTCCAGAAGCGCGTCAATGGCGGCAACTCCCATACGTGTGGCAAGGATTCTGTCTTGTGCCGAAGGCGCTCCGCCACGCTGTAAATGTCCCAATATTGATACTCTTACATCAAACTGGGGATATTCGTTTTTTACACGCTCGGCAACCCCCATAGCGCCGCCTGTGATTTCACTTTCGGCAACGAGCACAATACTGCTGTTCTTTGATTTACGAAATCCTGTTTCAATCATTTCCGCCAACTGATCTTTCTGAAGAGAAATTTCGGGAATGATAGCCGCTTCGGCCCCCGATGCAATCGCGCCGTTCAAGGCAAGAAATCCCGCATCACGTCCCATCACTTCAATAAAAAACAGACGTTCGTGAGAAGAGGCCGTATCGCGAATCTTATCGACACATTCCACAATAGTATTAAGCGCCGTATCATAGCCAATTGTAGTATCCGTACCGTAAAGATCGTTGTCAATAGTACCCGGAAGTCCGACAACAGGATAGTTGAATTTTTGTGCAAAACTGCGAGCGCCCGTAAGACTGCCGTCTCCTCCTATCACAACTAACGCATCAATACCATATTTCATCAAGTTATCATAGGCTTTCTGCATTCCTTCGGATGTCTTAAATTCTTCACTCCGCGCCGTTTTAAGAATCGTACCTCCACGCTGTATAATATTACTTACATTTTGAGTCTTAAAATCTTCTATTTCATCAGATATCAATCCCTTATAACCGCGATAAATACCTTTAACACTCATTCCCTGAGCAATGGCCGAACGTGTTATTGCCCGAATCGCCGCATTCATACCTGGAGCATCTCCTCCCGATGTTAAAACTCCAATACATTTAATTTCCGACATATTAATCTATATTTTAAAAACCTGTGAAGGCGCAAAATTACACAAAAATCCCGATACTTACAAGTTAATTAATAATTGACAATTATCAATTCTCAATTGCTTTGCAGTAAAACGCCTCAAAAAAAGAATTAACCCCAAAAACTTGTATATGTTGTTGAATCAGTTTAATTTTGCAAAATTAAATTAACAAAACTATCCATAAAACAAATCATGATGAAGAAAAACATTTTTATTACATTAACCGTCAGCATTCTATCTCTGAATGTTGTTGCACAGAAAAATTTTACGCTCAAATCGCCCGACGGCAAAATCGAGACAGGCGTATTGGTAAACAAAACCATCTGTTATCACGTCTCGCACGAAGGCGACCTGATGCTTGACAAATCACAGATTTCAATGAAATTAAACGATGGTACGGTATGGGGTGTGGAAGCGAAACTATCCGGCGTACCGCAAACAAAAACCATCAATGCAACCATTGACGCTCCGGTATATAAGCGCAAGCAAATCAAAGACAACTATAACGAGCTGACATTGAAATTCAAAGGCGACTACATGCTTATTTTCCGCGCATACAATGACGGAATCGCATACCGGTTCGTCTCTACGACAAAAAAAACATTTATTGTAGAAAACGAACAGGCGGAATTTAACTTTCCGACCGATTCCAAAATATATGTTACCTACACCAACAAGTCTGAAGACACACCGCTTGACCTCCAATTTGAAAATTCTTTCGAACAACCGTATCATAACATAAAAATTTCGGAATGGAACAAAAAACGTTACGGACAAACGCCTGTTGTTGTGGAAGGTGCAAACGGCAAGAAAATATGCATTACCGACGCTGATATGTTGAACTATCCTGGCATGTTCATGTATCCCACAGAGAAACCGAATGTCCTGAAAGCGGTATTTGCTCCTTACGTATCTAAGGAAGAACAGAGCCAGCAAGGTAATGCGGCGCATGTTTCCGTTATTGAACGTGAAAAATACATTGCGAAATACGACGGGGCAACCACTTTCCCCTGGCGTGCAATCGTTATTTCCGAAAAGGACACTCAACTCGCCGACAACGATATGGTTTATCGCCTTGCCACTCCGTCGAAAGGCGATTTTTCATGGGTAAAACCGGGCAAAGTGGCATGGGACTGGTGGAACGACTGGAATCTGTACGGTGTGGATTTTAAGACAGGCGTAAATAATGAGACTTATAAATATTACATTGATTTCGCTTCAAAATACGAGATAGAATACGTCATTCTCGACGACGGCTGGTCGGATGGCAAAAAGGCGGATTTATTTTTCGTTGTGCCTGCCATAAATCTCCCTGATCTGGTTGCTTACGCTCAGTCCAAAAATGTGGAAATTATCCTTTGGGCTGGTTATTCGGCTTTCGGTAAAGACATGGAATCTATCTGCAAACATTACAGCGAGATGGGCATCAAAGGCTTCAAGGTCGATTTCATGGACAGAGACGACCAGAGAGTTGTCAATTTCCACTACCGCGCCGCCGAAATTGCCGCCCGCTACAAATTGCTGCTTGATTTTCACGGCACATACAAACCGACCGGACTGCAACGCACATACCCGAATGTCATTAATTTTGAAGCAGTCCACGGCCTCGAACAACTGAAATGGAACGCAAGAGATGATCAGGTGACGCACGACGTAATCATCCCTTTTATTCGTCAGGTAGCCGGACCGATGGATTACACGCAGGGTGCCATGCGCAACGCAACAAAAAATAATTACCGCGCCGTATACAACGAGCCGATGAGTCAGGGCACACGCAGTCGCCAACTGGCCGAATATGTAATATTCGAATCGCCTTTGAGCATGCTTTGCGATGCGCCAACCAATTATATGGCAGAGCCGGAATGTACCGAATATATCTCCAAAGTGCCGACCGTTTGGGATAATACCATTGCACTGAACGGCGAAATAGGAAAATATGTAACCATTGCCCGCCAAAAAGGTGATGTATGGTATGTTGGTAGCATGACAAACTGGGATGCACGCGAGCTCGAAATCGACCTTTCGTTTCTCGGTGAAGGCTCATTCAAGGGCGAAGTATTCCGGGACGGCGTCAATGCCAGACGCACAGCGCGCGATTACAAGAAAGAAACAATAGACATCGCCGCCAATCGCAAACTGAAAATCGCAATGGCGCCGGGAGGCGGATATGTCGTTGTCATATCAAGAAAATAAAACAAATGACAAACATTCGACACACAGTAATCCCGATAATAATAGCGGCCATACTGTCAGGCTCATGCAGCACGGAATATCGTATATACGTATCGTCCGAAGGTAACGATCGTCATCCGGGAACGAAAGCGCAGCCGGTGGCAAGCGTCGGAAAAGCAATACAAACGGTACGTAGCGCCAAGCGCGGTAAGGCGACGATTGTTCTTAGGCAAGGCGTTCATTACCTTGAGGAGCCTGTAACGATTCTACCTTCCGATCCTGAAATACGCTTCACAGCCATGCGCGGAGAAAAAGCGACGGTCAGCGGCGCACGCCTGCTGACAGATTTGCAGTGGAAACCCTGTAAGGGAAGGATCATGCAGACAAAAATAGAACAGGACGGCATCTTGTTTGACCGCTTGTATGTCAACGGTCGGCAGCAGCCATCGGCGCGCTATCCCGATTTCGACGTCACTGCTTCGCACTACAACGGCGCTGCTCCCGACGCCATCGCTCCCCCAAGGGTACAGTCCTGGAAGAAACCTGCGGGAGGATACCTGCATGCCCTTCACCGTCACGAATGGGGAGGATACCATTGGCGGATCACCGGCAAGGAAGAAAACGGGGAGCTGCAACTCGAAGGCGGATACCAAAATAACCGCCTGATGGGAATGCATGACCGTTACCGCTTTGTGGAGAATATTTTTGAAGAACTCGATGCGTCAGGCGAATGGTATTTTGATGCGACGGAAAAGATACTCTATTTTCTGCCGCCCGACTCCGTCGAACTCTCTGCGGCGCGGATAGAAACACCCCAACTCGAAGAATTGTTTGTATTACAGGGGAGTGAGGAAAATCCTGTAAAGCGCGCGGTTATCGAAAACCTGACCCTGACGCATACGCTACGCACTTTCATGAACACAAAAGAGCCTCTGCTGCGTAGCGACTGGACCATTTGCCGTCGTGGAGCCATACGTATTGATGGCGCCGAACATTGCTCCGTTCGCAACTGCCATATCGTGCAAACGGGTGGAAATGCCGTTTTCTTCAGCAATTACAACCACGACAACACCGTTTCCGGATGTCATATCGAACATGCAGGCGCTTCCGGCATCTGTTTTGTGGGCGATCCTGCTGCGGTGCGTTCTCCGGCGTTTGAATACCATGAATTTGTTAATATAAAAGACATGGACATGACCCAAGGGCCGGTTGGAAACAATTTTCCGACACATTGCACCGTCTCCGACAACCTCATACACGACATCGGAGAAGTAGAAAAACAGACTGCCGGCGTACACATTTCCATGTCGCAAAATATTATCGTCTCCCACAATACCATCTACCGCCTCCCGCGTGCAGGAATCAACATCGGCGACGGGACATGGGGAGGACATCTCATCGAACACAACGACGTATTCGACACCGTACTCGAAACCGGAGACCACGGCGCTTTCAACTCATGGGGACGCGACCGTTTCTGGCATCCCGACCGCAAGGTCATGGACAGCATCGTCAAACGTTATCCTCTGCTGCCCGTAGCCGACGCCATGCATACCACCAGCATCACGAACAACCGCTTCCGCTGTGATCACGGCTGGGACATCGACCTTGACGACGGGTCGTCCAACTATTTTATTTCCAACAACGTCTGCCTCAACGGAGGTATCAAACTCCGCGAAGGATTCCGGCGAACGGTAGAAAACAATATCATCATCAACAACTCTTTTCACCCGCACGTGTGGTTTGCCGGCAACGGAGATGTTTTCAGGCGCAATATCGTGGCGGCACCCTATTTTCCCGTTAGAATCAACGACTGGGGCACAGAAACGGACTGCAACCTTTTCCCCGACGAGGCATCGCTCAATAAAGCCCGCGCCAACGGGACAGACACACATTCCGCAGCAGGAGATCCTATGTTTGCTGACCCGGCAGCCGGAGATTACCGTACAGGAAAAAACTCGAAAGCCGCAACAGTCGGATTCATAAATTTTGACATGAAACGCTTCGGCGTCACGTCTCCCCGCCTGAAAACCGTTGCCTGCCAACCATCCTTTCCGCAACTGATAAACCTTTCCACCGGTACGGACGAATCCGAAACGGTATTCATGGGAGTGCAGATGAAAAACGTTACTACTTCCGGAGAACGTTCTGCCGCAGGACTTGCCCAAACGACAGGCGTATGGGTGTTGGAAGTGTTCCCTGAAAGCGAAATGGAAGGAGCGCTGCAAAAGAACGATGTGATCCTCTCCTTCGGCAACAGAAAGATCAATAACATCAGAGATTTGAAAGAAGCCCGCATGGCAACAGGAAAACGGTTTAAAATCGGTATCGTACGCCATCAAAAAGAACAAACCCTCACTGTCTCTCCGAAAGAAAAACAGTAAAAAAACAACAACGGAGAGGCGCGAAGGGTATTTGCGAGAAGGTACGACGCTCCCGTCTTTCGCGCTTTCGCGCTTGTCCGCAAAATCATGCCGCGCGCAGTATAATTTGAATTGTGCCTAACAATAACTGTCGTTTGCCCATTATCATTTTTTTATCAATATATTGTCTGTTCTTTTGCAATATGAATTATTTATTCGATTATAAATGAAAAGAAGTATTGTTTTAATGGCAGGTATGGTTTGTCTGTTTGCGGTATACCATTTGTCGGCGCAAACAAGCGACAGCCTTCCTCTTAATTCCGTAAGGGAAGATTATTTCAGGAAGCCTGTGCTTGAGATCCTGCACGACTTTGAAACCAAATATGGAATGACGCTCAAGTACGATTCCGCGCTGATAGATGGCTACAAATACGAGGGCGTGTTCTTTTATGCGCAGGTTACGGAGGCTTTCAAACAGATTATCGACGCGGTGAAAGGACTGTCGTATTATGTGGATGAAAATGGCGTTTATTGCGTGGTTCCGACCAAAAATATGCCGCGCAACCGTACCGGACTGGAAAACAGACGCTACACGGGCGACGTCTCCAGGCGCAACCTGACCGTTACGGGACGAATCAAAGACCAGACCAACGGCGAATTTCTACCTTTTGCTACCGTTCAAGTCGAAGGCTCGCCGACGATTGCCACAACGACCAATACCGACGGTTATTTTACGCTGTATAACGTTCCGTCGGATACGGTTACTTTAGTCTTTAGATATTTAGGCTATGAAACACAATACTTTTACCTCTCGCCCGAAATCAATGTGCGGGACATTTTTGTCGAATTACAGCCTGCCTCCAATTTGCTTGACGAGATAGTCATTGCCCGCGAACGGGAGGATGTCCTGAAAATACCCGAACAGTCCATCGGCATTATCCAGACTACGGCTGCGAAAATCGCCGACTTGCCCGCGCTGGGCGAAAAAGACTTGTTTCGCACCTTTCAGTTGATGCCCGGCATTTCGGCCGCCAACGAATCGTCGGCGGGAATGTACGTACGGGGCGGCACGCCGGACCAGAATTTAGTCCTTTATGACGATTTCACGATTTATCACCAGGAACATCTGATGGGCGTTTTCAGCGCCTTCAATACGAATGCCGTCAAAGACGTACAGTTACACAAAGGCGGTTTCGATGCCAAATACGGCGGACGGCTGTCGAGCGTCATGGAAATTGTCGGAAAAACGGGAAACGACAAATCGTTCAATACCGGAGGCGACGTCGGATTTCTTGGCTTTAATGCCTTCGCAGAAATACCTTTCAGGGACGAAAAAGGCTCGTTCTTCGTGGCCGGAAGGCGTTCGTTTCAGAGTTTCATGTATGACAAATTTACCGATGTATATTCCGAAAACCAACAAACAACAGGAGGAGGCCCGGGCGGACGCTTCAACCAGCGCAACCAACAAAAACCTCAGTCGTATTTTTACGATCTCAATGCCAAACTGACTTACAATCCGACGAAGCGCGACATCGTTTCACTCAGTTTTTTCAACGGCGAAGACGTGCTCGACAATTCCCGTGAAAGTTTCGGCAGTTCGTTCATGAGCGGAAGCCTTACCGACAAAACCAACTGGGGCAACGTCGGCAGTAGCATGAAATGGTCACGCAACTGGAACAACAAGTTTTATTCTAACCTCCTGGCCTCTTTCTCAAAATACTACAGCTTGCGTGACCGTCGAAACAATACGACGACTTCGAGCAGTAGCATTACAACCGGCAATACGGCCGTGATGTTTGACCAAAATACCGGCGAACGCAACAACCTGTGGGATTATTCACTGAAATTTGATAACGAATATAAATTCAACGGCAAAAACAAACTCGAATTCGGACTCAATCACTCCACTTACCGGATTGATTACCGCTATACGCAAAACGATTCTTCAAACATTTTGGATATGCAAAACAAAGGCAACCTGTTCGCGGTATACGTTCAAGACCGCTTGACTTTGGGCGAAAGATGGACCGTTGTACCCGGCTTCAGACTGTCGTTCTATGATGTTACTTCACGCGCATATCCCGAACCGCGTTTTCAGACGTTTTACAAAATAAGCAAGCAATTGCGTCTAAAGGCTTCTACGGGATATTATTACCAGTTTGTCAACCGCATCGTACGCGAAGATATTTCCGCCGGAAGCCGCGACATCTGGCTACTCTCCGACGACGAAGGCATTCCCGTAAGCAGTGCAACGCACGTTGTTATCGGAGGCAGCTACGACTCAAAAAACTTCCTCTTCGACGTCGAAGCCTATTACAAACGCCTCTACAACCTGAGCGAATACACGTTGCGTTTCATCCGCACGTTTATCGACAATTCCGCTTATCAGGAATTTTTCTACAACGGAGAGGGCTATTCGCGCGGCATAGATTTTCTTGTTCAAAAGAAATACGGCAAACTGACCGGCTGGATGGGCTACACGCTGGGCGAAACGCGCTATCGTTTTCCGGTTTATGGCGACGGATATTTTGCAGCCAATCAAGACGTGACGCACGAGTTTAAAACCGTCCTGACGTATAAACCCGTCCGCGACCTGACCGTTTCGGCTACATGGATTTACGCCACTGGCAAACCGTTTACCGAACCCATCGGAGGATACAAACTCAATACTCCCAATGGCGGCGAGATGAATTTCATCGTAGTGGACAAGAAAAACAACGCCCGTTATCCCGATTATCACCGGCTGGATTTACTGGCGAAATATGATTTATCGTTCATCAAGGCCGTGAAATCGAGCCTTAGCATTTCGCTCTTCAACGTCTACGACCGCGCCAACGTCTGGTACAATGAATATAGCTACGACGAAGCTGTCGGTATCACCGAAACCAATATCAATCTGCTGGGATTTACCCCGAATGTCACGTTGAGTATTCAGTTGAAATAATTAAAAATATAACTCATGAATAAGGCAAAATTATTTATTCTTCACTGCTGGCTGCTCTTTTTCTTCTCTTCCTGCGGCGAATCGCTTATGGACAGCGCTGTGAATACCGGTATGCCGGTGGTTGAAAGTTATTTGCTGGAAGGCGCGAACGCCATGACTGTTAAATTATACGGCATGGAAGTGTATTTAAAGGACGACTATGAACTCTCACAGCCCGTCGAAGGATTAAATTTGAAAATTAACACAATGGAAATGCAAGAAACCGACGCAGGAACCTACGTCCTGAATCTCGGCAAAGATACCATACGCGGATTGCAGGATTACAGTCTGTCGTTCGAATATCTCGGAAATACGGTATCCGCTTCCACATCCATTCCGCAACCCGTTACAAACTTGTGTGTCGAACCTGCATACATTACGCGCGACGCCTCATACTGGTATTACTTTGATACAGCAGATACCATCGAAATCAAACTGACATGGGATGACCCCGACCTCGATTATTACCAGATCTATATCGAAAGTCCGGCTACGACGGATATGCCGATGATAGGCGGAGACATGCAATTCCGCCGCCGGATGATGCAACCCTTCAAAGGAGGCAGCTACACGACGACTTCGCGCGAGTTTCGGGCCGCAGGCCTTTATTCGATTTACGTCTACCGCGTCAACAAAGACTACGTTGACCTCTACGAACGGACCGCCTCGACAGACCTGGCCAATCCCCCAAGCGCCATCCAGAATGCATTCGGCATTTTTACGGCGATGAGTATAGCCAAAACAACATTTCAGGTCATCGAAACGGAAGAATGATGACACAAAAAATTATGAACAATTCATATCTTGCAAGGAAGAACGAACCAGGCAACCAGGGAAAACACAGGATTCCGGAGTTGCAACGACGAAAGGACAAAGACAGTAGAACTTAATTTTTTTAATAATATAAAGATATAAAGATGGAAAAGAAAAATATATATTTCGTAAAAAGAATATTTTGCGTCATTGGCATCGCGGCATATTCGCTGCTGTCTTCGACGTGCAACCCGGACGCCGTGACGGAAGAAATACCCCATACGTACAATATCAGCGGCACAGTCATAAAATCGGACGGAGGAGCGGCTTCCGGCGCATCGATCATGCTCGTGAAAACCTCCGATAACAGCGATGCCGGACAGGCGCCGGCCAACGCCTCAGGAGAATACATCATTACAGGCGTCGCTGCAGGAAACTACAAAATCACGGCCACGCTCGACGGCTACGAAACAAGTGCGCTCGACGTGCTCACCATCGTCGATTCCGACCTGACGGGAAAAGATATCGTACTTCAAAAAATCACGCTCCCGACATATTCCGTCAGCGGCGGCGTCTCCAAACCCGACGGCAGTCCAGCAGCGGGCGCTTCCGTCGAAATCCGGAAAGCAAACGACAATACCAATGTCGGACCGCCGGTAACAACCGACGCTTCAGGCGCATACTCCGCCGATAATATTCCCGCAGGCACATACAATATCATCATCGCCCTCGAAGGCTATGAAACAGGAGTACTTGCCGACGTAACCGTAGATAACGCTAACCTTACAAATCAAAATATTATGTTACAAACCATAACGATAAGCGCAAACGCTATAGCTATCGTTTATTCGGGAAATGATGCAACCATTAGTAATCTTCCTTTCGACGGCAGCGTGACCGCAACCAAAAGCGGCGCAGATGTCACGGTTGCATCATCTTCTCCCGAACTTGTAGAATTTTACGTTTCCGGCTCAACATCCGGCGGCTCGCTCAAAATACAGAACAATGCGACCGCGCCTAACACCATCCGCCTGACGCTGAACAGCGCAGTCATCTCTTCTACATCGAAACTTCCACCCATACAGATCACCAAAAACGAAGGCCTGACCATCGTCGAACTGAAAGGCGCCAGCGCCCTGTCCGACAATTTGTCCAACGAAGAAAACGCAACGCTGATAAGCAAAAGCGGCTCGATCGAATTTGAAGGACACGGCAAACTCGCCATCGTCGGCGCAGCAAAACATGCCGTGGCAAGCAGCAAAAAGAGCATCGCCATACGTAGCGGCGACATCACCGTCACATCGGCCGCTTCCGACGGACTACATGCGGAAGCCGGATTCCTCCAGTCAGGCGGTTCGCTGGACATCAACGCTTCGGGCGACGGCATCGACGCCGGTGCGGGAACAGCCGAAATCACAGGCGGAAACATCCGAATCACATCCTCAACCGACGACACGAAAGGCCTCAAAGCCGATGCGGGAATAACCGTCAACGGAGGAATCATCGCCATGAATATCTCAGGCGCACAATCGAAAGGAATAAGCAGCAAAACCGAGATTGCTATACACGGCGGCGATATATCCGTCGTCACCTTTGGCGCTACGACGCTCCAAGCGACCGAAAACGGCTACGATCCGTCGTATTGCACGGCTATAAAATGCGACGCCAACGTAACTCTCACCGGCGGAACAGTTCAAATCGAAAGCCGCGCAACCTCCGACGGCGGCAAAGGCATCTCGGCCGACGGCGATATATCCATCCATGGCGGAACGCTCCGTATCACCACCGCAGGCGACGGCAAAAACTACACCGCCGCAAACGGCTCGCCCGATTCCTATACGGCAGCCTGCATAAAAAGCAACCGAAACATCACGCTGCTGGGCGGAAACATCACTTGCCACAGCACAGGAACAGGTGGCAAATGCATCTCGGCCGACGGGACAATCAACATCGGACATTCGGGCGCAAACAATGCCGACCTCACGCTCAACGTCGGTACATCAGGAGAACGGTTTTATGTATCGGGATCTATAGGCGGAGGCGGACGCCCCGGCGGTTTCGGCGACAACGGCACGGATTACGCCAACCCTAAAGCCATCAAATGCGAAGGCAACATGACCATCAACAGCGGAACACTCTTTATCAACTGCACACAAAAAACCGCAGGCGGCGAAGGTCTTGAAAGCAACGGCTTGCTCACCATCAATGGCGGAAACATCGACATCCATACCTTCGACGACTGCATCAATGGCGGAACGGGAATTGTTATCAACGGTGGAAACATCTTCTGCGCCGCATCAGGACAGGACGCTATAGACAGCAACGGAGCACTCACGATTAACGGCGGACTGAGCATCGCCAACGGCGTCCATGGCGACGGTGAAGCCTTCGATGCCGAACGCAATTTTCAGGTCAACGGCGGAATCATCGTCGGTACGCACGGCGGAGGCATGGCAACGACAAATCCCGCCGGACAACAGCGTTCCGTTCGCATCCAAGACGCTGCAGGCAGTGCTATCGGTATCAAAAACGCTGCCGAAGAAACATTGCTGCTCTTTAATATCCCCATCATCGCAGGCACAACCGCAGGCGCTAACGTAACGGTTATCTTCTCCGATCCACGACTTGTAAGCGGATCATACACGCTGCTCTCCGGTGGAAACATCAGCGGCGGGACAACGGTCAATGGCTACAACACCGGCGGAAAATATTCGGGCGGAGCCTCAAAGAAATTCAGTCTGTAAACAAGACACGCACATATAGTCCCCTCCAAACACCGGAGGCATGACCCGCAAATGTCTCAAAATGCATCTGTGACCTGTTCACAAGCTATGCCGCCAGCGTAATCATACATTCTCTGAAAGTCTTCCCGAGGTACGGGCAGAAAAATGACACAGTAATTCTTTTCCCCACAGTCTTTGGAGAATAATCCCGGTAATCATGCTTTTCTCCCAAAGTCTGTGGAGGATAATTCCTGTAAACCTGAGTTCGGGATAAGAAAAATAGAAAAAAAGAGGCAAGCATTCCATAATTTTATTATCTTTGTATTTGATAATCAATAAAATAATAAATACAGTATGAGCATGCCTCGACGACGTGTTGCGTCATGCCTTGACGACGGGCGTCGTCAAGGCCGATGGCTGCAAGGATTATTCACGCTCAATGCCGACGAGGTAAAGTTTTTCATTGCACCCGTTTGGAAATCGAAAAGTTTTCATGTAATTTTGCAGACTGTTTACAGGAAAATGTAATTCACAATTTAAGTATATAAATTATAAAAAAATGGAACTTTCAACCAAATATTCCCCTTCCGAAATAGAAGCCAAATGGTATCAATATTGGCTCGACAACAAGTTCTTTCATTCCGAACCGGATGAGCGCATGCCATACACAATAGTTATTCCTCCGCCCAATGTTACGGGCGTGCTTCACATGGGACACATGCTGAACAACACCATCCAGGACGTGCTTGTACGACGCGCGCGTATGCTGGGTAAAAACGCATGCTGGGCGCCGGGCACCGACCACGCCTCTATTGCTACAGAGGCAAAAGTAGTGGAAAAACTCGCCGCAGAAGGCATCCGGAAAAGCGATTTGAGCCGTGAAGAATTTCTCAAACACGCGTGGGAATGGACACATAAACATGGCGGCATTATTCTGGAACAGCTTAAAAGACTCGGCTGTTCGTGCGATTGGGACAGAACGTCTTTCACAATGGATGAAATACGCAGTAAAAGCGTCATTAAGGTTTTTTGCGATCTCTACGAAAAAGGCAAAATCTATCGTGGCGTACGTATGATAAATTGGGATCCGAAAGCCCTCACCGCCCTTTCGGACGAAGAAGTAAATTATAAGGAACAAAACGGGAATCTGTATTATTTGCGTTACCGTATAGCGGGGGAATCGCACACGTCATCTCAACAATGGGCAACTGTCGCCACCACGCGTCCCGAAACCATTTTCGGCGATACCGCAATGTGTATCCATCCGGACAATCCGAAAACAGCATGGCTGAAAGGTAAAAAAGCGATTGTTCCGCTGATTGACCGCGAAATTCCCATAATTGAAGACAAATATGTCGATATGGAATTTGGAACCGGCTGCCTCAAAGTTACGCCCGCTCACGATGTGAATGATTACATGCTGGGAGAAAAATACAGCCTGCCGTCCGTCAACATATTCAACGACGACGGCACACTCAATGAAAATGGCGCCATGTATGCCGGAATGGACAGATTTGATTGCCGCAAGCAGATTGAAAAAGATTTGGAAATGGCGGGATTGCTTGAAAAAATCGAACCCTATACCAACAAAGTCGGCTTTTCGGAGCGTACCGACGTCGCGATTGAGCCGAAATTGTCAATGCAGTGGTTTTTGAAAATGGAAGACCTGGCAAAACCTGCTCTCGAAGCCGTCGAAAATGATACTATCAAATTTTATCCTGAAAAATTCAAGAATATCTATCGCCACTGGATGACCAATATTAAGGATTGGTGTATCAGTCGCCAACTTTGGTGGGGGCATCAGATTCCTGCCTATTATCTTCCGCGAGGAGGATTTGTGGTAGCGGAAAACAAAGAAGCGGCTTACGCAAAAGCATTGTCTGTTGTTGATTATCCGTTGTCTATGGAAGATTTATACCGAGATGAAGATTGCCTTGATACATGGTTTTCATCCTGGCTTTGGCCTATCTCTGTTTTTGACGGGATAAATAATCCCGACAATAAAGAAATCGCCTATTATTACCCGACCGATGATCTGGTAACCGCACCCGAAATTATCTTTTTCTGGGTAGCGCGAATGATTATCTCCGGTTACGAATATCGCGGGAAAGAATGTTTCCGAAACGTTTATTTTACGGGTATTGTGCGCGACAAATCGGGACGGAAAATGAGCAAATCACTCGGCAATTCGCCCGACCCTATCGAACTGATAAACAAATACGGCGCAGACGGCGTGCGCATGGGAATGTTGCTTACTTCGCCCGCAGGAAACGATTTGCCTTTCGACGAATCCCTGTGTGAACAGGGACGTAATTTCAATAACAAGATTTGGAATGCACTGCGTCTTGTAAAAGGATGGATGGTCGATACTGTCGCCGATACGTCCGGAGAGTGTAAAATTGCCGTCGAATGGTTTGGAAATTTGCTGGAAAAAACAAAATCGGAAGTCAATGACTTGTTTTCAAAATACCGACTTTCGGAAGCCCTGATGTCGATTTACAAATTGTATTGGGATGAATTTTCGGCATGGTATCTGGAAATTATAAAACCCGAATACGGCAAAATGATTGATACGGATACATATTGCAAAACAATCGTTTTCTTCGAGGAATTATTAAAACTTTTGCATCCGTTTATGCCCTTCATCACGGAAGAATTGTACCACATACTGCAAAAACGAGAAGAGAGCGAAAGCATAATGAATTCGCAAATGACGATTGATAAAACACGAATGACAAATAAAAAAATAATCTCCGATTTTGAGCAGGTGAAAGAAATTATTGCGGGCATTCGTACCATTCACCTGCAAAAGAATATTCCGCAAAAAGAGACAATAAAACTGTTCGTAAAAGGCGATTATAATGCAACATACGACGAAATTATAAGGAAACTCTGCAATGTGGAGAAAATTCTCGTTGATGCGCAAAATGTCCAGGCAACTCACAGCTCGGAGAGGCTTGGAAGGGTTTCGTATCTTGTCGGCACAACCGAATTTTCCGTTTCTGTGGAAATTAATGTTGAGGAAGAAATCGAAAAATCGGAAAAGGAAATCGCTTATCTCGAAGGTTTTTTGAAATCTGTTCAAAATAAGCTCGGAAACGAAAAATTTGTCGCCAACGCCAAACCTGAAGTCATCGAAAATGAGCGCAAAAAACAATCCGATACCGAAATGAAAATTACAGCGCTAAAAGAAAATATTCACCAGTTAAAAAATAATTTATTATGACAGACAGAAGAGATTTTTTAAAACAAAGTATTGTCGGAGCAGCTTTATTAGGTGCCTCTCCATTGATGGCAATAACAAATGCCGATGTTCTTAAACCGAAAACACAGCCGGCAACGAACCCTTTCCAACTCGGAATGGCAGGCTTTACATTTGTAAACTTCGATTTGGAAACTACGCTAAAAACATTAAAACGCCTTGGCGTTCATTATCTTTGTATCAAGGATTTTCATTTGCCGCTCAATGCAAATGAAGAACAAATCAAAGCGTTTCATGCCAAATGTGCCGAATATGAAGTTACAGGCTATGCCGTCGGTCCTATTTATATGAAAACCGAAGCGGAAGTTGACCGCGGTTTTGAGTATGCTCGACGTGTGGGTGTCAAACTGATAGTTGGAGTGCCTAATTACGAATTACTGCCGTACGTAGACGAGAAAGTAAAAGAATATGATTTCTATTATGCTATTCATTTACATGGTCCTGACATCAAAACATATCCGGATGCGACGGACGCTTGGGAACATACGAAAGATCTCGATAAACGCCTCGGAATGTGTCTCGATATCGGTCATGATTTACGTAACGGTTGCGACCCTGTGAAAGATCTCAAAAAATATCACACGCGCGTGTTTGATATGCACATTAAAGACGTAACCGATTCGACAAAAGCCGGTCATGCAATAGAACTTGGTCGCGGAAAAATTGATTTTCCGGCGCTTGTTAAAATGATGAGGAAAGTGAACTATACAGGCAAATGCAGTCTTGAGTACGAAAAGGATATGAAAGATCCATTTCTTGGAATCGCCGAATCTATCGGTTATTTCAAAGCAATCTGCGATTATGTGTAACGTGCTTATGAACTAATGTACAAATGTGTCCGTTTTTTTAAGAACAGGAAATCGAAGACCAAGAGGCAAGATTTTTTTGTGCATTCGTTTTTTTTGTCATTACGAGGCGCAAAAGAATTTTGTTTTATCTCTTGGCTGATTCTTGCGTCTTGTGCCCTAACGTCGTCTTGCAATACGTACAGAATAATTGAAATTGAAACATTTGACCCCGCTGCTATTACTTTTCCCCGTTACGTCAATACACTGATGATTATCAATAATGCTGCACAACAACCGGATAGTGTCGGACATAAAATTGATGGTTATGCAAGCAAAACGATTAGCGTTTCGTCGGACAGTATGGCTTATGATTTATGTCTGTCGCTCGGAAAATCAATATCCGAGTCGCAGATTTTTGATGATGTAAGATTGTGCGATGACACAATGCGTCAGGATTCTGCTTTTTATAAAATCAAATTATTTTCGAAGGAAGAAGTAAATCAAATTTGCAGCGATTATGGCGTTGATGCTTTTATCACTCTTGACAAGTTGATTTTCAACACAAATCTAACGAAAGCAATAACAGATTACGGATTTTATTTTGGAAACGGCATTGAAGTGAAAGCATACGGAGAGTTGCGCGTTTATTGGTCGGGAGAAGAGAAAATCTACTCATTTCCTTTTCAGGATTCCTTGTTTTGGTATAATGATGCCGCTACTTTCTTTTCGGCAGATGAGATGTATTCTCAAAAAGAAGTTCAAGAGGCGATGTGGTATTTATCAAGTTATTTAGGCGAAAAATTGAAAGTTAATTTTGTTCCACACTGGTCGATAGATAAAAGATGGTATTATACAAATCTTTTTTCCGAATGGAAACAGGCTGCCGTATATGCGGCAAAAGGAAAATGGACAGAAGCGGCAGCCTGCTGGGACGATATTTTACAGAAAACCATAAACAAAAAACAGCAAGCACAACTTTATTTAAACCTTGCATTATGTTCGGAAATAGAGGGCGATTTTAACAAAGCAATCGAAAATGCCGAAATAGCCCATAAACTGTACAAAAATGTCGTATCGGAGGAGGATCAATTTGTTAAAAATCTGAAACGCTACATTGAAGTCCTGAAAAAAAGACTGAATAACGAAAGTTTATTATCGAAACAACTGAGAGAAAGGATGTAAATCAAAATGCAAAACCGCTATATGTAAAAGAAACCGGATCTTCATTATATCCGATGTTTTTGAGTATTTTTTCCGGATAATTTATTATTTTTGGCACTGTATTTAAAAGAAAATGTTAATATGACAACAAAAGAAACTCAAAAAAAATATGAATATATTGTTAATTCCATTAATAAAAGGGAATTAAAGGTTGTTTTTGATTCGTTAAAAAATTTATTATACGCTGAAAATCAGGTTATTTTTACAAACGAACTAAACGGTATGCAAGAAACATACCGGCAACTTTTGCATTATTTTGTCGAAGGATCGAAAGACCCGATGCAGACAAAGATTTACAATGATCTTGTCATTTCGCTTTACGAACTCATCGATAAAGTAATTCGGCGAATTTTAATAAAAGATTCATCCGAATTGTTTTATTCCGTAAAACGTACGTTATCAACATATAAAAGCGACATCATAAGTCTTGTGGACGCTATAAGTTCGTCCTATTACGCAAATAATCTGCAAGGAGCGGAAACACATATTAACCATCTGTTTAAAAATATCTGGACATCGGATGGTATCTCTGAAAATGAGTATGACTGTATTAATAATTCATTAACAATCAATGAAAAAAATGCAAATGAAGAAAACCTGATACAGGGAATGACAATTCTTAACTGTCAAATTGTCTCTGCTCTTACACTCGGCCTGACAGGTTTTTTCGACAAAAAGAAACTGATGCTGTTATTCAATGCTGCCGAAAGCAAAAATGAAGAAATTAAAATTCGTGCATACACCGGTATTTTTTTGACTTTCTACATTCATCAGTCCCGCATTTCATTGTATGACGATATATGTAACCGTCTCGATACATTTGCCGAAAATCAGGAATTTTCAAAATATACGGATATTATTTTCGAGCGATTTATACTGGCAAGAGATACGGAAAAAATTTCGACAAAACTACGCGAAGAAGTTATTCCCGAAATTATCAAACTGAACCCAAAATTTTCTCTTAAAATTCAATTCAAGGATATCACACCGGAACAAATCGAAAATGAGATGAATCCGGAATGGCTGGAACAGTTTTCCAACACAAAAGTCGGGAAAAAACTGGAGGAATTTAACCGTTTGCAAGAAGAAGGCTCCGATGTGATGCATTCTTCGTTTGTTCACCTCAAAAGTTTTCCGTTTTTCAATGAAATAAATAACTGGTTCATGCCTTTCATCTCCGCCGGTATTTCTTTCTTAAATGCCGATAATAAAATAAGCAAACAGTTAGATTTGTTCAAACAAACAGGACTGATTTGCAATTCAGATTTATATTCTTTGTATTTCGGCGTGAAACTCATGCCGAAAGAAAGCAAAAATATTATGTTAAGCCAATTAGAAAATCAATTAATGGAAATCAGCAAACAAAAAAAGGCTGAGTTAACGACAAGTTATGATATTAGCGAATATGTTGCAGGACGTTACATACAAGACTTGTATCGTTTCTTCAAGTTGTTTTCACGACGTAACGAATTTTTTGATTTTTTCAACCAAAGGCTTGATTTTTATAATGTTCCGTTTTTGAAGCCATATATTTTTACGGAGCAATTATTTGATTTTGCAGAGTTATATCTTCGTAAAAACCATTACAAGGACGCTTCGGATTTGTATGAACAAATAAAAGAATCGAATAAAGACAATGATATGTACTATCAGAAAACAGGTTATTGCAAACAAATGTCGGGAGATTTTGAAGGCGCATTACGGGATTATTATAAAGCAGAACTTCTCAATGCGGAAAGTAAATGGCTTATACGCAGAATGGCACAGTGTTACAAATCGCTGAAAATGACCGAAAAAGCCATTGATTATTTTCTCAATTATGAAAGACTTGACCCTGATAATATATCGAATTTGATAAGTTTAGGTTCATGTTATCTCGAAACGAAAAACTATCAGGAGGCCTTGAAATACTATTTCAAAGTTGAATATCTTGATGATGGAGGACAAAGAGCATTACGACCTGTTGCATGGTGTTTATTCTTGTCGGGAAAATTCGAACAGGCACAGAATTATTACAAAAAAATCTTGTCGCATCAACCCGACTCGTACGATTACATGAATGCAGGACATACCGAATGGACACTTCAAAACCTGAAAGGCGCCGTCGAGTATTACAAAAAATCAATCGAAGCATCTAATAGTGAATATGACAAGTTTCACAGCGAGTTCAACAACGATATACCGGATTTGATAAATGCCGGAATCAAAAAATCGGAAATTCCGCTTGTATTGGACAAACTGGAATATGAAATTAATAACTAACAGCGCCTAATGTAGAGCCGCCTGTCCACGGAAACGTCTTCGCAAACTTGAAGATTTCAAGTAATTACTTGAAGTTTCTAAGTAATTACTTGAAGTTTATTTTTCTTCTGGAGTTACATTATTTTCATCAGGGAGGAGAAGCATCCTGTTTTTTTTGTGGTTTCATAAAATATTTTCCATTCTTATTTGTCATCATAAGTAGAGAAGAGTCTCAATGATGATTTAAACGATAAATGTTAAGGGAATGAATACAGTATATATTGGAGTGGGAATTTTGCTTTTGCTGTGGATTTCAGGCAACTTGCACCGCCGGCGGAAGAACAGGAATAAGGTTATTTACGTTACCGAAAGGAACTGTACCGGCTGCGGGCGTTGCGTCAAACGATGTTCCCGGCATGTATTGACGACGGCAAGAAATGAAATGGGAACACACGTCACAGTGAAATACCCCGACAAATGCACCGCTTGCGGAGATTGTCTGGGCAAATGCAAATTCGATGCTTTGAAATTAATCGAACGGAGGGTTTATGGTGATGAAACAAATAATTAGAAACAAAATTAAAATAAACAGTGATGAATAGAAGATTGCATTTTTTGGCTCATGTATTTTGTGGATTGGGCGCA
>JAITJX010000020.1 GCA_031278765.1 Tannerella sp.
TTTAACTTTATGAACCACTATTTAAAAATACAAGCGATTATCTATCTTTTATTTGTCTGCTTTTCGTCTAATGCGCAAAATAAGGGGAACAATACGCGAATTGAAGGGAAAATTGTTGAATACGGTGCGTCGGAAACTCCGGTAGAATATGCAATGGTAACTCTTTTACCGGCAAACATACATACTTTGTCGGACTCGAAAGGAGAATTTTTTTTCCACAACACGGATGCAGGCAAAATTACTGTCCGGATACAATTTATAGGCATGGAATCTATTGACACTACCGTATATGTAACATCAGGACAGTCCAATCGCTTTATGTTTCGGATGAAAAATACCGATTTCCGGCTGGAAGAAGTGACGGTCGTCGCTACGCAAAGCAAAGCAGGACCATCTACGGCATCCCATATATCCCGGCAGGCGATTGACCATATACAGGCGTCCACGTTGAGCGATCTGATGCAGTTGCTTCCCGGAGTAATCATCTCCAATCCCAACCTGAACAGCGCCAATACGGTTTCCATACGCGGAACAGGCGCTAACAACAGCCTGGGTACAGCTATTATCGTAGACGGCGCACAAATATCCAACAATGCCAATTTGCAGGCGTTTGCCGCAACAATGAACGGCTCGACCGGATCGCTCAACGGAGACGCCGCCGCCGGCGTAGACACGCGAACCATTTCGCTTGATAATATTGAATCCGTCGAAGTCATACGCGGCATTCCTTCCGCCGAATACGGCGATTTGACGTCTGGGGCGATAATTATCCAATCGCGTGCAGGAAAAGACCCGTTAAAAATCAAATTCAAAACCAATCCCGACCTTTATCAAGGCTCCGTATCAAAGGGGCTTCTCTTGAACGATCAATTAGGAAGCCTCAACCTTAGCGGCGATTACCTTTATACGGTAAAAGAACCTACGGAAGCATACGCTTTTTATCAACGTCTTGTGACGAAGGCGCTTTGGACGGCATCGTTAAAAGAAGCGTTACATACTACCACGTCGTTCGATCTTACATTCGGTAAAGACACCCGCAATTCCAATCCCAACGACAATGCTATCGACTTGCGGGAGGGAGCGCAGGAAATCGGAATCGCTTTCAGTAACAACTCCCATCTGAACATTAACAAGGGGGGATGGTTGAAATCCATAGAATGGGCATTGGCAGGAAGGTACAGCGACAAACATTCATGGACGCACGAAATGCTTTATAATGCGACCGGACTATATTCTACGGCGATGACGGATGGCAGTGTTGTATCCAACCGTCCCGGACAGCAAGTGTACGATAATACCGGACGTGAAATAACACACTTGACCGGAGCGGAAAATGCGTGGGCAACCATACTGCCCAACGAATACTATACTGACTGGAGCGTATATGGAAAAGAAATCAATGTTAATGCCAAGTTAAAAGCCAATTTCAACAAACGATGGGGGAATATTAACAACCGAGGCATTGCCGGTGTGGATTTTAAAACGAATGGCAATGTGGGTAAAGGCAAAGTATATGACGAGCGTAATCCGCCGTTGCGTGTTTTTGATAACAGGGCTTACCGCAACAGGGCTTATTCCGATATTCCTTTTATTTATCAGATGGGCGTATTTATGGAAGACTACTATCAGCATGCCTTTGGGGAACGGTATTTGAATATAAGTGCCGGCGCCCGGTTTGATTATATCAATCGGAAAAGTGTGCTGGCTCCCCGCATCAATGCTTCTTTTGATTTGCTGTCCGACGCATTGACTGTTAGAGGTGGCTACGGCATAACCGCCAAAGCCCCGACATTGCTTTATCTGTATCCTGAAAATGCGTACTTCGATTACCGGCTCACACCCACCATCGCATCGGAAGAATTGCTGTTGTGCGAAACCCACATATTTTCCGCCGAAAATCCTAATCTTGCAATCGCCGTCAACCAAAAATCGGAAATCGGCTTGGATATTAAACTGAAGAAAAGATACCGCCTCTCCGTAATCGCTTACGATGAACTGCGGGAAAACGATTATTCATTCTCCAATACCCTGAACACTTTCCGGCTAGTAGAATATAGGCAATACTCTTTAGATCTGCAGGCCGGCGGCGTATCGCCAGTACTGAAACCGGATAACACTGCCAATGTGTTTGCTATCTATTCTGAACCTGGCAACAATAACTATTCCCATAATCGGGGCATAGAATTTGAACTGGATTTAGGCCGTTTCGACGCGATTGGAACTTCCTTTTACATAAACGGCGCGTATGAAAGACAAACATCCAAAAATCAGGGCTACTCGTTCAGCACGCCCCAAAATGCGAATAAATTGGAACGGAATATCGGCGTGTATGAAAAGGGACGTCTGAGAGCCGAAAACGAAAGGCTGCTTACTACCCTGAGAGTTACGCACAACATTCCGTCAATAGGATTTGTCGTTACGTTGACGGCGCAAAGCCAATGGCTGAACAATACCTGGACGGTATATGGAAATGACATGTTTGAAAAATATATTTCGTACCGCGACGGAAAAGTACATGATTTTGACCCGGCAAAAAAAGATGATCCCGAATTTAGCTATTTATTCCCAGGCATCAACAACAATCGCGATTTGGTAGAGAAAAACATTCCTACGTTATTTTTCAATCTCAACCTCTCGAAAGAGATCGGAGATTATTTTACCGCTTCGTTTTTTGCCAACAATGTATTCAACAGCCGCCCCATCTATGAATCAACCGTAACTCCGGGGTCGTTTCGCGAATTGGGGTTAAATATTTTTTTCGGTTTCGATTTAAAAGTATCAATTAAATAACTCAATTAATAATCAAAATTAAAAACAGTATGAAAAAAACATTATTACTACTGACTTGTGCAGCGCTTTTGACAGCCTGCAGCAAAACCGACGACGTGAAAGAAATTACCGTGTCGGTGCAAATTACTACGCCTGCCGGCGTTACTACCGTTCCCGAATCCTACCAAGTGGAATTTATCAACTACAATGACAATAGCAAAATAGAAAAAACCGCTGGTGCGGACGGAAAAGTAACTGCCGGTATCCTTCCTGGCATCTATACTATTTCGGTAAGCGCTGAAGTATTGGCGCAAGGTTTCTCGGTTATTTACAGCGGCTCTATTGTTAATGAAAATATAATAACCGACGGGGCGTCCTACACCATTGAAGTAGCAGTGGCAAAATCGGGCACTTTGGTCTTTAAGGAAATTTATTATACAGGAAGCCGAACCCCGAGCAATGCCACTTATTTCCGCGACCAGTTCTGTGAAATTTACAACAACAGCGAATCGGTGGTTTATGCCGACGGGTTATGTATCGGTACGCTATATACTAACCTCGCATCGGCAACCCAGCCCACATGGGACAGGGAAAATGCCGGCGACTATGTCTATTATCAATGGCTGTGGCAAATTCCCGGGACAGGAACCCAATATCCGATCCGGCCGGGCGAATCTATTATTATTGCACAATGGGCAACCAATCACCAGATTGAAACTTTAAATCCAAGCGCTCCGGCCAATTTGTCGTCAAGCGAATTTGAAGGCTACATAGCAAGCAGTAGTACACAAATACAAACTGACGAGCAGGCAATAAATTTGAATCTTATATACAGGATGTCCAATTTCCAAAGTATGCCCCAATGGCTTAACAGTGTCAATGGCTGTGCTTATGCGCTATTTTTTCCCGACGAAAATACAAACATAACCGAACTGACTACGCAGGTTGGCGCAACGGCGCAAGGGGTGGCTATTCCTATCAGTTTAATATTAGACGCCGTTGAAACGGTAGATAATGAAACAAAAGTGCAGTTGAAACGTATTCCTGCCGTGCTGGATGCCGGCGCTACCTTTGTGGGCGCTACTTACGTCAGTAAAAGCGTAGCGCGAAAAATCAAAGAAACCAAAGCCAACGGACAAATAATCTATCAGGACATCAATAATTCCAGCAGTGATTTTGAAGTGAAAGACATGCCGACAATCCGTCGTAACAACGCGGGGAAACCGTCGTGGAACACATGGGGCAATTAACATTAAAAAATGAAGAAACGATTATTGATAACCACTGTAAGTCTCCTGTCTATGCTTGCGCGTGGACAGGAGGACGTACAGCCCGTCATCACCCGCAGTAGCCTGGAATTAAACTTTGCCCAATCGCTTTGGTTTAATTCTTCAAATGCAGCCGGCATGGCGTTGAATCCTTTGCGCAATTACAATATCCTATCTGCCCAATACGAAAACACGGCTGGCGACTACAATCTGCAACAAGAAGGCGATCGCAACCGCAGTATGGGCTTTAGTACCAATGGCGCTTTGCAATTGGGAAAGTTTTTCCTGTGGGGCGCTTTCCATTTTGCTGATAACTATGTAACCGGCGCCACTTATAATACCAACCGTTATGAGCCGCAAGCCGACATGCCTTACTATGTGGCCGACCCAAATAAAAGCGACTGGAAAAAGCAATGTTACGACATGATGTTAAAAGTGGCCCTGCCAGTGTGGAAAGAACACCTGATGGCAGGCTTTGAAGTACAATATACCACCAAAAGGGCGGCAAAACAGTTAGACCCGCGCTCCACCGTGTATGGCTACGGTATCGTAGTGAAACCTTCTGTAGTAATGAAAATAACCAATCGACAACATGCCGGAATCAGCTTGTGGTACCGAAACACCTTTGACCGGAATAATTTCACCAATAGCCTCACCTACCATAGCGAACCGGTATATATCATGAAAGGACTAGGCAACTATGCGCCCGGCGTGGTAGGACCGGGTGGGATCGGCATCTTCTATTATCCTGGCAATCTGTATGGCGGCGGCCTGCAATATGGCATCTCCACAAACAGGAATGCGTTGTTGCTGGACATCACCGGAGTAAAGCAAAAAACGGAAGCCTTTGAAAACCCTACCAAACCTCAACGACAGGGTACGGCCGATAATACCACCTTGCAAGGAACGCTCCAGCTGATCCGTAGCGGAAACATGACGCACAAGATGACAGCCGAAGCTACCCTGTCGAACACCGACGGCGTCGAATACGTACAGGAATACGATAGCCGTTATGAAGCAAACCGTTGGGTTACCATCGCACAATATGTGAAGAGCCGATACCGGTCGATACAAGCCTCGATGAAGTATGACCTCTACGTCGGAACGCGATACGACTACTCGTGGAAAGCCGGATTGAAAACGTGCTATATCGACAGGCAAGACAAATATCTCTCGCCCCGTTCCACGTTCAATGTACAAAACAACTACACCGAGCTGTCGGCGGTAAAGAACCTGACCGTCGGCACATCGTCAAAAATTCTTGTCGGATGGAACTTCGGATATAATCTGAATCTGGGAGGCGAATATCTTTACGGAGGCACAGAAACAGACGCGCCGCCTGTGACAGATTTTTATCCCCGCGACCTGGCCTGCCTTACGGCCAACTATTGGTCGGCGGGATGCGAACTGATGTGGTCGTATACCCTCGAAGTCCGCTCATCCATCCATCTTTATCTGTCCGGACAATGGCAAAATCCGGACAACATTTCTTCCGGTCGTTTGTTCGTCAAAGCGGGAATGTCCTATATTTTTTAAAACGTCGTCTTGCTGGTTTAATGTTAATAAACTATTCGGCATTGTGAATGTGATATTTTTTCTGCCGATGTAGAGAGGAGAACATACTCCGCATTTAAATTTTTGCCATTTTTAAATTTTGCCATTTTTCAAATATTCATTAATTTTGCAATGATTTATAGAGCCAAACCGGATATGAAGAATTTCGCAGAAACGCCTTTAATGAAGCAATATAATGACATTAAAGCAAAACATCCTGACGCATTATTGCTGTTCAGGGTGGGAGATTTTTATGAAATGTACGGCAAAGATGCGGTTGTTGGCTCCGGAATTTTGGGAATTGTGCAGACAAAACGCTCTAACAGCACTGTTGCCGATACTGCAATGGCAGGCTTTCCGCATCATGCCCTGGATACATATTTGCCGAAGCTGGTAAGAGCCGGTAAACGGGTAGCTATTTGCGATCAGCTTGAAGATCCGAAATTAGCAAAAAAACTCGTCAAACGCGGTGTTACCGAATTGGTTACACCCGGAACGTCAATTAATGACAATATCCTGAATAACAAGGAAAACAATTTTCTTTCAGCCATTCATATCGGAAAGACACTTTGCGGAATCGCGCTATTGGATATTTCGACCGGCGAGTTTTTGACGGCAGAAGGAATGCCCGGTTATATCGACAAACTGCTAACGAATTTTTCGCCGAAAGAAGTACTTATAGAAAGAGGAAAGAAAAATCTGTTTGAAGAATATTTCGGTTCAAAATATCTTGTTTTTCAACTTGATGACTGGATATTTACCGAAGATACGGCGCGACAGCGGTTATTAAAACAGTTTGAAACCAATACACTTAAAGGTTACGGCGTCAATGACTTGACAAACGGAATTATTGCGGCAGGTGCAACGCTTCATTATCTTGACAATACGCAACATACCAATATTAAGCATATTATCGCTCTTTCCCGTATAGAGGAAGACAGATATGTGCGGCTTGACAAATTTACGGTTCGCAATCTTGAATTGCTTACACCCTCAAATTCTGATGGAAAATCATTGCTGGACGTGATCGATAAAACAATTTCGCCGATGGGTAGCCGACTGTTGAAACGCTGGATTGTTTTTCCTTTAATAAATATTAAGGAAATAAAAGAACGTCAAGATATTGTTGTATTTTTCCTTAAAAATCCGGATAAAGCCGAAATTATTGAATCACTTTTGTCTCAAATCGGCGATATGGAAAGAATTGTATCAAAAGTTGCAGTCAATCGTATAAATCCGCGCGAAATCGTACAGTTAAAAACCGGCTTAAAGGCCATTGAACCAATAAGGAAAATATGCCTCGAAAGTGATAATATAAATTTACAAAATATTGGAAATCAACTGAATGTATGCAATGAAGTAATTGTCCGAATAGAAAAAGACATAAATCCTAATCCGCCATTGGTAACAAATAAAGGAGGAGTAATTGAAAGCGGAGTGAATCAGGAACTTGACGAATTGCGGAGAATAGCCTATTCCGGAAAAGATTATTTATTGCAAATGCAACAGCGGGAAATAGAAAAAACCGGAATTACAAGCCTTAAAATAACATTCAATAATATATTCGGTTATTACATCGAAGTAACAAATACCCATAAAGAAAAAGTGCCTGCAGAATGGATTAGAAAACAAACACTTGTGAATGCAGAACGATATATTACGGAAGAATTGAAAGAATACGAAACAAAAATATTGGGAGCAGAAGAGAGGATAATCTATTTGGAGTCAAAAATGTATGATGAAACCGTAAGTTTTGTTTCGCACTATATAAAAGAAATTCAGACAAATGCGAGTAATGTCGGTCGAATAGATTGCTTGCTTTCGTTTGCCCGTGCAGCAAAAATAAATAAGTATATTTGTCCGGTAATAGACGATTCGGACGAGATTGACATAAAAGGAGGACGTCATCCGGTGATTGAAAAACAGTTGCCTGTCGAATTGCCATATATTGCAAATGATATTTTCCTTGACAACAAAAGACAACAAGTCATAATTATTACAGGTCCCAACATGGCAGGAAAATCGGCTTTGTTACGACAAACCGCATTGATTGTCTTGATGGCGCAAATAGGCAGTTTCGTACCGGCCGAAAGTGCGCGTATCGGATATGTTGACAAGATTTTCACAAGGGTAGGCGCATCGGACAATATTTCACAGGGTGAATCGACATTCATGGTCGAAATGACCGAGGCATCGGAAATATTGAACAATCTGTCGCCTCGCAGTCTTGTTTTGTTTGATGAACTTGGACGCGGTACAAGTACTTACGACGGAATTTCGATTGCGTGGGCAATTGTGGAATACATTCACGAACGTAATCATGCAAAAACGCTGTTTGCTACCCATTATCACGAATTGAACGAAATGGCAAAATCTTTCAAACGTATAAAGAATTACAATGTTTCGGTGAAAGAGATTGATAATAAGATAATATTCATGCGAAAATTGCTTCCGGGCGGAAGCGAACACAGTTTTGGTATCCAGGTTGCTAAAATGGCAGGCATGCCGAAAAGTATTGTCAAACGAGGCGGCGAAATCCTGAAACAGTTGGAAACGGACAATCGTCAACAGGAAGTTAAAAGCAAACCGGTGAATAGAATTGCAACATCCGGCGGAGGTTATCAATTGAATTTTTTCCAATTGGACGATCCAGTCCTCAGTCAGGTCAGAGACAGTATAAAATCATTGGATATAAACAATTTAACGCCTATGGAAGCCTTGACAAAACTGAATGATATTAAAAAAATAATAACAGGTAAATAATTTATAATCAAATGGTCTTGAATTATATTTGGATAGGATTTATCATAATAGCGTTTATCGTTGCGCTGTGTAAATTGATTTATGCAGGAGATACGGCGGTTTTCAATAATATAATGACTGCAACGTTTGATTCCGCAAAAATGGGATTTGAAGTATCGTTAGGTCTGACCGGCATTTTGTCGCTTTGGTTAGGTTTGATGAAAATAGGTGAAAAAGCCGGATTGATACAAAAGTTTGCCAATATTGCAGCGCCTGTTTTCAACAAACTTTTTCCCGGAATACCGGCCGGACATCCTGCATCGGGTACAATTTTTATGAATTTTTCGGCAAATCTGCTCGGTCTCGACAATGCAGCTACTCCAATTGGTCTTAAAGCAATCCAACAGTTGCAAGAATTGAATCCGAAAAAAAAAACGGCAACCGATGCAATGATTATGTTCTTGAACATCAATGCTTCCGGACTGACTTTGATTCCTATTACCATCATGATGTATCGTGCACAGTTTGGTGCAGCCAATCCTTCGGATGTTTTCCTGCCGATTTTGCTTGCGACTTCGGCTTCCATCTTTACGGCAATCATAACTGTTTGTATTGTTCAAAAAATTAATCTGTTACAAAAAGAATTGCTGTTTTTTTTCGGCGGAATTGCTTTGTTTATAGGCGGTTTGAGTTTCATTTTCAAAACATTGCCGGCAGAACAAGTTTCATTATATTCGACTTTAATCGCTAATATGTTATTATTTATGATTATATGTGGATTTATATTGGCAGGGTTAAGAAAGAAGATAAACGTTTACGAAACATTTATCGAAGGCGCTAAACAAGGCATAGGGACGGCAATTAAAATCATTCCTTATCTTGTAGCAATTCTTGTCGCTATCGGAGTTTTCAGTGCATCTGGCGCCATGGGAATACTTATTGACGGCATCAGATGGGCGGTTGCTTCGCTTGGCTTGGATACTTCATTTGTTGAGGCTTTGCCGACCATCATCATGAAACCCTTGAGTGGAAGCGGTTCTCGCGGAATGATGATTCATGCCATGGAGACTTACGGAGCAGATTCTTTCATAGGACGTCTCTCGTGCGTGGCACAAGGCACAACCGACACTATTCTCTACATTGTAGCAGTTTATTACGGTAGCATCGCCGTCAAAAATACAAGACACACGATTCCATGTGCCCTGATTGCAGAACTGGCGGGTGCAATTACGGCAATAACAATGGCTTATATATTTTTCCCCATGTAATAGCGATGATTTCATACTACGCCGAAAACATTAAAATCCCAAAAATGCCCAAACGAAAAATTTCCGCATGGATAAAGGATATTGCTGCACAAAACGGCAAAAAAACAGGAGAGATAGCATATATTTTCTGCTCGGACGATAGAATTTTGGAAATGAACAAACAATACTTGAATCATGATTATTATACGGATGTCATAACATTCGACTACGGCGAAATGGATACGATTTCCGGTGATATCTTTATCAGCATGGATACTGTTGCTTCAAATGCAAAAAAGTTTAATACGACATCTGAAAATGAATTATACAGAGTTGTTATTCATGGCATTCTGCATCTTTGCGGGTTCAATGACAAAAGCGCTTCGGACGAGATAATAATGAGGGAAAAAGAAAATGAAGCATTACGGAGACTGTATACTTAATAATCGGCATGTTAGGGGCAAAAAAATAAAAGGCAATGAAATTCGAATATGATGTAATAGTAGTCGGAGCAGGACATTCGGGATGTGAAGCCGCCTCCGCCGCCGCTCATTTGGGCTCAAAAACGCTGCTTATTACCATGGATATGAACAAAACGGCGCAAATGAGTTGCAATCCTGCCATTGGAGGCATAGCCAAAGGGCAAATTGTGAGAGAAATAGATGCTTTGGGTGGATATATGGGCATTATTACAGACCGGACAGCGATACAGTTCCGTATGTTGAATCGGAGCAAAGGGCCTGCCGTATGGAGTCCGCGCGCGCAAAGCGACAGGATAAAATATGGCATCCTCTGGAGGGAAATCCTGGATGGTATTCCGAATCTTTTTCAGTGGCAAGACACTGTAACCGGATTTATTATAAACGGGAATACGGTTATTGGCGTTAAAACCCAACTTGGAGTCGAAGCTTATGCAAAGTCGGTTGTCTTGACGACAGGAACTTTTCTGAATGGATTGATACATACAGGCAGAATTAAATTCCCTGGCGGAAGAATTTCGGAACCGGCTTCTTACGGTTTAACGGAACAATTGAGAACTTGCGGAATAAACACAGGGCGCATGAAAACCGGCACACCGGTCAGGATTGATGCAAGAAGTGTGAATTTCGACCTGACAACCGAACAAAAAGGAGACGAAACGGCAGACAAATTTTCATATCTGCCGGATGTTAAGCGCGAACTGAAACAGATAAGTTGCCGGCTGGTATATACAAACGAAGAAACGCACGAAATTTTGAGAAAAGGACTGAAAGAATCGCCAATCTATAACGGACAGATCCAAAGTACAGGACCGCGTTACTGTCCCAGTATTGAAACAAAGATCGTTACTTTTGCCGACAAAATACACCATCAATTATTTCTCGAACCCGAAGGAGAAAACACAAATGAATATTATCTGAATGGTTTTTCATCTTCCTTGCCTGTTGATATTCAGATAAAGGCTCTTAAAACAATTCCGGCGTTTAAGGAACTGACGGTTTATCGACCGGGATATGCCATCGAATATGATTACTTCGACCCTGCTCAACTGACTCATACCCTTGAATCGAAAATAATCAGGAATCTTTTCCTTGCAGGTCAGATAAATGGTACAACCGGTTATGAAGAAGCCGCCGGTCAGGGAATTATAGCCGGAATCAATGCACATGTGAAGGCTTTTGGCGGAGCAACATTTACTTTAAAAAGAGACGAGGCATACATCGGCGTCCTGATTGACGATCTGGTAACAAAAGGAGTTGATGAACCTTATCGCATGTTTACTTCGAGGGCAGAATACAGAATTTTGCTTCGACAGGATAATGCGGATTTCCGATTGACGGAAAAAGCATACGCCTTGGGACTGGCAAGCGCTTACCGGTATAAAATGTTAAAAGAAAAAAAAGAAAAAATGAAAGAAATTATTTCTTTCGTACAAAATTATTCGGTTAAACCTGATCAAATTAACGGAACATTGAAGTCCTTAAAAACGGATGAAATCAGGCACGGATGTAAATTGACGGAAATTTTAAAACGTCCGCAAGTCAATTTGCGCAATATTGCACACAATATATTGGAAATAGGAAATATGATAGATTCGTTAAAAAAAGCCGGTAAAGAAGAAATAATTGAGAACGCAGACATCCATATCAAATATGAAGGTTATATTGCGCGTGAAAAGCAAATTGCGGATAGAATGAACCGGCTGGAAAACATTAAAATTAAAAACCGCTTTGATTACCGTTCGATACGGTCTTTATCAACAGAAGCAAGAGAAAAACTGACAAAAATCGACCCGGATACGATTGCACAGGCAAGTCGAATTCCAGGCATTTCTCCGAGTGACATTAACGTTTTACTTGTTCTTTCGGGAAGGTGAATACAGATTACAAACAATATATAGTAACAATCCTTTCCGCCTTGCCGGAAAAACCGGGATGTTATCAGTTTTTCGATGAAAAAGCCGTAATCATCTATGTCGGAAAAGCAAAAAACTTGAAAAAAAGAGTTTCTTCCTATTTTAAAAGAGACCATTCCGAAGACAAAACGAGAGTGCTCGTGAAACAGATCAGGGATATAAAATATATTGTGGTCGATACCGAAGAAGATGCCCTGTTACTGGAAAACAATCTGATAAAACAAAACCAACCGCGATACAACGTTTTGTTGAAAGACGACAAGACGTATCCTTCCATTGTTATCAAGAACGAAAATTTTCCGCGAATTTTTCAGACAAGAAACATCGTAAAAGACGGTTCGCAATATTTCGGCCCTTACGCCTCTGTTCATACTGTAAAAACGATGTTGAACATGATAAAGGCAATTTACCGGATTCGCACCTGCAAATTGCCGCTTTCAGACGAAAATATCATGAAAGGAAGATATAAAGTCTGCCTCGAATATCATATCAAAAGATGCAATGCGCCCTGTATCGGTCTTATTTCGAAGGCCGATTATGAAATTCAGATAAAAGAAATCAAGGAAATACTGAAAGGCAACAGCTCCAAAATATCAGCCATATTACTGGAACAGATGCGCTGTTTGTGCGAAGAACTGAGATTTGAGGATGCGCAAACCATTAAGGAAAAATATGAAACTTTGGAAAATTATCGCTCCCGTTCGACAGTTGTAACACCTTCGCTAAACAATATTGACGTTTTTTCGTTCGACGAAAATGAAAAATCGGCATTCATAAATTACATGCACATCGGAAATGGAGCCATTGTGCACGTTTATACCATCGAATATAAAAAGAAACTCGAAGAACCACCGGAAGAATTGCTGAGCTTGGGAATCATCGAAATGAGAAAGAGATTTTACAGCGTTGCAAAAGAAATCATTGTCCCTTTTTTGCCGGATACGGTATTGTCGGAACAAATAACTTACACGATCCCTCTAAAAGGAGATAAGCGCAAACTGCTGGATTTGTCGATGCAAAATGTGAAACAATACAAGTTCGACAGGTTGAAACAGTCGGAAAAATTTAATCCCGAACAACGAACCACAAGACTGTTGAAAACAATTCAGACCGACTTGCATCTCACCGCATTACCAATGCAAATTGAATGTTTCGACAATTCAAACATTCAGGGGACAAGTCCGGTTGCTGCCTGTGTGGTTTTCAAAAAAGGAAAACCCTCGAAAAAGGATTATCGGCATTTCCATGTGAAAACGGTTGATGGCCCCGACGATTTTGCAACGATGGAAGAAATCGTAACACGCAGATACACACGATTAACACAAGAAGGACTGCCATTGCCTCAATTGATCGTAATAGACGGAGGAAAAGGGCAATTGAATGTAGCATATTCGGTTTTGAAAAAATTGAATCTGGAAAATAAAATTTCTATCATAGGACTGGCAAAAAGGCTGGAAGAAATTTTTTTTCCCGGCGACCCCATTCCGCTCATCCTGGATAAAACCTCGGAAACACTGAAAGTAATCCAACATTTACGCGATGAAGCCCATCGCTTTGGAATAACATTTCACAGAGACGTAAGAAGCAAAAAACAAATCGTTTCAGAACTGGATTCTATTAAAGGAATCGGAGAAAAAACAAAAACGGAATTGCTGAAAAAATACAAAAGCGTGAAAAGGATCAAAGAAATTCCGCCCGAAGAACTAACCGCCTTTATCGGACGGAAAAAAGCGGAGATAATATATAAATCGCTAAACGAAAAAGAACTTTAACCTAACTTGGCGGCAAGTGCATAACGCAAAGCCCGCTCACACACAAAACAGACAGAGAGAGGAGGTTGTCTCAAAAGCGAGGCAGCCTTTTTTTTAAGTTATGCAGCAAGTTTGAGATTTTCGGAGTAAAAATATTCTTGTCGAAGAGTGAATTCGTATTTTGCGTAAACAACTGCGACAAAAACCAAAATTTCGGATAAAAGAGACGATTTTCGCCTGTTTTG
>JAITJX010000025.1 GCA_031278765.1 Tannerella sp.
TTACGACCAGCTTTAGATGTTTTTTTTATCAGTGATTATGAATTTGCACTCCGGTTTTTGAAAAAATAGCCATTATAATGTTTTTCGTTTTTACAAATTTTTTCGTGCGGATTTAAGGATTTATTTTCCATATCAAAAAAAATGAGTATTTGTCTGATGATTTCTGTGCAGCTCAACGACTGGTAGCGTTTTGACAATTCGGACAGAAACCGTTTTAACTTGTCAGCATCAGGCGTTTTTCCGTGTATTTGTATATATATCGTATAATTCGGGCAAGATAGCGAAGGACAAATCCAGCGTCACGGACAAATCCGTCCGAAAGTTTTGCGATCATTTCCGAAACAAATTTATTTCTCGTTTGCAAAGAAGACTGTACGATTTCGTCCGAATGCAATTCCTTAATGATGCGGTCGATTTCTGCAAATTTCTGTTTTTCAGGCAAGTTCGTCAGTACGGCGACGTATTCCAGTATCTCGCGGAAAGACAGGTTGTAATGGGCTGCCAATTGCTGGAGTGCATGGCTGACAAATTGCTTTTTATTGAATGCAATATGTCGGATTTCGAGCAGTACGTCGAAAATGAATTTCCATTTGACTTGCTTAAAACTGCCGGATGTTTTGCCTTGCAACACTGTTTTTGTGCGGTAAAAATCCAACGAGCGAATGTATGTTTTGACAAATTGCTGTTCTTTCGGAACGAGCGCCGCCAGCATCCGGAACCTGTCGGTTTCCTTCCCGCTTTTCAGTGCGACGGTTACCCATCGCGTTTTTTCCTGCAGGTACAGTTCATTCAAAACCTGAAACAACCGGACCAGCAGTTGTAGAGCCGTTTGTTCCGTTTGGAAATAGACGAGCAAGTCGAAATAAGCGAGGTGGTAACAAGCCGCCAGCCCATGTAATGTTTCGCTGACAAAATAGCGCTGGTTAAAATTGCTTTCCGGCATTTCGTCCAAAGCGGCAAAAATGAAAATCCATTTAACCTTGTGAAAACCGCTACCTGCCCTTCCCTGTAAAATAGTCGTGTTCGGCAATTTATCCAGATACCGCACGTAAGCGATGATAAACTCGCCTTCGGACGGGAAAAACTGTTTGGCAAATTCATACAATTCTTCTTCGGAAAAATCTTTTATAATGTTATGAATGGTCTGTGCGGAATTAACTCGTAATCTTTCGCGACAATCCGTCATTACGTCTAAAACCTGCTTGTTGTCATCCGGTTGAATGTCGTCGCTTCGCTTTACCTGCAACGACAAATCCAAGATTATCACCCTCAAATCCTTGCTCATCCATCCCATTATTTGCCGGTCGTTGCAAAAATAGTCAAGCAGCAAAACCATTTCAACATTGTAATGAGCGCTTATTTTTTTGAAAACGCTATGCACGAAATATTTACGGTTAAAGCTTGCTCCTTTGTTTTCAAACAGCACAGGGAAAATGATTTGCCATTTCAGCAGGCGAAATTCTCCGCCGGCTTTGCCTTGCCAATGCTCCAGCATTCTTCGTCTTTTCCTCGCACTCAATCTGCCCAGGCACAGGCCGTTTTCTACACTCCATGCATGTACGCAATGAAGCGGCGTTTTGTGATGAAAACTGTCTTTTGAACCGCGGACTGTTTTATCGTCGATAGCAATTACCCGTTCCAAAATACCCTCATCCTTTAATCCTTTTTCCCATGCGATAAAGCACGTTCAAACTGTCGTGGATTCAAGGTTTGAAAAACCCGGTTAATGGTATCGTGAGAAGGTATGCCATTTTTCAACTCTAAAAACTGTTTAAGAAAAGCAAGATTTTCACTTCCGAACAGTTCTGTCGAATCGTATGGTTTTGCCTTGCTTAACACTTCCAAAATATTTAATATAATAATATCCAATAAATTATGCAACTTCCTGCGATTTACGCGAGGGTCGCGCAAGGTCTTGAATGCCCGATGTAAAGATATTTATCCCATGATTTGTACAATGTTGTTATTTGTATAAATTTACAAAATAACACCAAATATATCTGTTTGAATGACAAAAAAGTTTTCAACAACAACTCGCCTTTTTTGTTGATAACTTTGCTTTTTTGTTTTTTATGCGTTGCCCCTGACAAAAATCCTGATAAGTTTGTAAATAAAAAATATTTTTGTACCTTTGCACTCGCTTAAATAACATGGTATTAATTTATTCAAAGTAAAAACTTAATTATGTATTTGGATTCGACTAAAAAAGAAGAGCTTTTCAGTAAGCATGGAAAAGCCAGGTCTGCAAAAGACACCGGTTCAGCAGAGAGCCAGATTGCATTGTTCACTTATCGTATTAACCACTTGACGGGACATTTGAAAACCAATCACAAGGATTTCACTACTTCGCGCGCATTGAAAATGCTCGTAGGAAAACGTCGCCGATTACTCGATTATCTCACAAAAATAGATATTGAACGCTACCGTGCAATCATCAAAGATTTGGGAATAAGAAAATAAAGAATTGAATATTAAACAATAAAATATATACGCTTATGACATAAAAATTGCGTAGAAATTACGTAAAAGACATATAGAAAATGCGTTTAACGCTGATTCTTGCATTTCGAAACTTAGGAAATTTCAAAATCAAGCAAGGGATGGGTGGGAACGTTCGCGATTAGCGCGGGCTGAACTTGTTGCTTGATTGGTATCCTAAGACCTCGAAATGCGGAAGTAAAGTCCGCTTTTTTATGTCCGAATTTGAACAGGAAATAGATAAATCAACGATAACATTATAAAATTAAATCATTATGTTTCATATTTTTAAGAAATTTTTCAAGGAAAAAACCGATCACAACAGAATGAAACCGGAAACCGGAAAGTATTTCAAAAACGGGGCGAGTTCAAAAAGCCAAACAGATAAGGGCAATTTAGATGATGATCAAAATCGAAAAGATTTGACAGGTCGGCTGAAAGCAACTCCGGAACAGAAAAAAATGATTGATGATCTGTTTAAAACTTTGTCTATGAATTATTTTTACCTTATATTTGCTAAGAAGAATAGATAATAAAGTACATATCTTCAGTTCGAAGAAAAAATTGAATCAAATAATGTCGTTTCCGGATAAAAATTAACTGGTTACGATGACAGATTTTATTGTCTTCGTAAAAAAGCATTTGCATTAAAAGTAATCTTAACCCAACTTGGCACGGATATTCACGTAACCAACTTTCAATCAGGAATATACACTGTATACACTTCACTTATGGGGGACTACAGATTTTTCATGATCTCCAATTATCTGACA
>JAITJX010000040.1 GCA_031278765.1 Tannerella sp.
GGGGATGACAGGGCTGCTTATGGCGAAAAGCTATTAGAAAAATTATCGGCTTCATTAGCTGAAAGAGGATTAAAAAACATATCGCCGGCAGAATTATCCCGGTTTAGACAATTTTATGCCGTATATCCGCAGATTCTTGGGACACTGTCCCAAAAATCCCTTCAACTGCCGGAGTCAATTTTTGGGACAGTGTCTCAAGAATTGACTCCGGTGGATAGCAGTACGCTGATGATAGACCCATTAAAATTATTGTCAAGTTTGTCATTTTCGCATTTTGCGGAATTAATAAAAATTAACGATCCGCTCAAACGGACTTTTTATGAAATCGAATGTATTAACGGAACATGGGGCATACGAGAACTGAGGCGGCAAATTAATTCGCTATTCTTCGAACGAACCGGATTAAGCAAGCAGCCTGAAAAATTAATACATCTTGTAAATGCAGCCGCTGATAGAATTAGTATAAGTGAGGTTATTAAATCTCCTTTTACTTTTGAGTTTTTAGGGTTAAAGTCAAGGGATGTTGTCACGGAGTCGAATATAGAACAGGCGATAATGGACAACATTCAACATTTCCTGTTGGAATTGGGCAATGGATTCTGTTTTGAGGCACGACAAAAGAAAATATTGATAGAGGACGAGTATTTCTTTATTGATTTAGTATTCTATCATCGAATACTTCATTGCCATGTGCTTGTTGAAATTAAAGCAGAAGAATTTAAACATGAACACATCGGGCAGCTGAATGTGTATTTGGAACATTACAAACGCCAAGAAATGCATGGCAGAGATAATCCTCCTGTAGGTATATTGCTGGTAACAAATAAAAATAACACATTAGTAGAATATGCAAAAGGCACTATGGATAATCAACTTTTTGTGTCAAAATATTTGCTGGAACTGCCCCAAAAAGAAGATTTAGTACAGCTAATCAGACAAGAAATAGGTAAATATTAAGAGCCCCTACATTAATTTCATATTATGAATAATTTTGAATTGCCCCTCGTCTCAATATGCATCCCCTGCTATAACGCCGAAAAATTTGTTGGTGATACCCTCCGTTCCGTATTGGCGCAAACATACTGTAATCTGGAAATCATTGTGTGCGATGATTGCTCAACAGACAATACCCTGCAAGTAGTAAAATCATTTGCCGACCCGCGCATTACAGTATATGTGAACGAACAAAATCTGGGTTGCTCGGGCAACTATAACCGTGCGCTTTCGTATGCCAAAGGAAAATATGTGAAATTGCTTTGCGCCGACGATTTGATAACGCCCAACTGCATAGAAAGGCAAGTGCAGGCGTTTGAAGAAAATGAAGGCAAAAATATTGTCATGGTAACGGCAAGCAAGTATGTGATTAACGAAAGCGGCAAACGCATTTTTTCTAAAAGCTTTCCCGGTAGAGGACTAATAGATGGGAAAAAAGCGGTGCAAAAATGTGTCCGTCATGGCACCAGCCTTTTCGGCGAGCCGGGATTGCTGCTGATGAAAACCGAGTCGTTACGGAAAACGGAAGGAGTCATCGAGGATAAATATTTTACTTATTGTAATGATTTCGACTTGTGGTGTAAAATGATGTTACAAGGCAATCTTTTTGTTATATCCGGCAAGTTGTTTAGTTTTCGAATTGTCTCCACTTCTGTTACTGCGACTACGGGACGGAAGCAGGCACAAATATTAAAAAAATATTTCGCCCGTCTTTGTGCCGACCCTGCATATGGGCTTACAAGGACAGATTATTACACAGGAAAATATATGATGTATATCATGTGTTTTGCACGCAATATAGTATATAAATTTATAAAATAATTTTTCGTATGTTTAATAGACGTGTTACAAACATTATCAGGTTTATATTAGATGAACTGTTGCCTCCGATTATAAGGGACAACAAATATTTCATGTATCCCCTGTTTTGGATATGGTTTAAAGGTAAAAATATTAAAGAAACTATGGAACTTAAATCCGTATTTCATCAGTTCAGTGAAGAAGAATATGTTGATTACTACAAGCATGCCAAACACCTTTCAAACAGACTGACAGATTTAAACAAATCTTCCATTCAATTTATTATTCGTAATTTGGGAGAAGATAAAAACACTTCCATCGCAGACATAGGCTGTGGATCAGGCTATGTCTTAAAGCGAATAAAGGAGGCAGGCTATTGCAATATCCGCGGAATAGACATTCGGTCCCGACCCGCTTACGACGATATTGAGATAGAAGCCGGGAATATTGAACACCTGCAATATCCCGACCAAGTCTTTGATATAGTTATTTGTAACCACACACTTGAGCACGTGCTGGATTTGCCTAAAGCCATTGGCGAATTAAAACGCGTGGCCGCTAAAAAATTAATAATAACCGTTCCTAAACAGCGCTATTATCGTTATACGCTGGACAACCACCTGCACTTTTTCCCTCAGGTTTCCTATTTGTTAAAGCTTCTTGTCACCCCCCCCCGAAAATCATGTACAAAAACATAAAGGGGGACTGGACTGTAATATGCGATATGCAGTAACGTAATTATATTTTACATGAAAACCATAATAATAATCCCCTGCTATAACGAAGAACACCGATTGCGAAGTGGGGAGTTTCTTGATTATATCCGAACGCACCTCGATACGGCATTTTTATTTGTCAATGATGGAAGCAGGGATAATACTTTGAAAATAATACAAAGCCTGTCCCTGCAAAATGAGCGGCTGATGTATCTGCATCTACCGCAAAATGGCGGGAAAGCAGAAGCTGTGAGGCAGGGCATCCTGTATGCTTCGCAGCAGTGGCAGCCCGAAAATATCGGTTTTTGGGATGCCGACCTGTCCACGCCGCTTAGTGAAATAGCCTATTTTATTCGGCAAATGAAAGAATCCGGGCGTTCCATGATTATCGGCATGCGGATTAAACGGCTGGGGGCAGAAGTGCAGGGGAAAACCAGCCGCTCCTTATTGGGACGCTTGTTTGCCACCACAGTTTCCGCTATGATAAATTTACCCACTTATGACACCCAATGCGGGGCAAAACTATTCAAAACCTCCTTAGCAGCATCCCTGTTCCGGGAGCCGTTTATTTCCAAATGGCTGTTTGATATAGAGCTGCTGGCGCGATATGTGCAGTTGGCAGGCATGTCAACAGTTTGTGCGCAGGTATATGAATATCCTGTTCACAAATGGCGGCACGTCGAAGGATCAAAACTGAAATTGCCGGATTTTTTGCTTGCCCCATGGGAATTGTTGAAAATAAGACAAAAATATATAAATAAAAGGGTATTGCGCAGATGATGCGGATTTAAATCTACGCGCTTTTGATATACTTCTTGCTACCATTTGAAATGCGCCATTTATTTCAGGTCTGACGCATTATAAATCACTACGTGGTAAAACACTACGCTTTATAATGCGCCAGGCTGGTCGTTTATCCCCCCAATCTTGTTATTTTCAAGAAAGTTTACTAACTTTGCCCCCATAATCATTCTAGCGAATGCCCCATGCCGGATAAAAACAAAAACATATTAAAACAACTTGGCTTATTGAAAAAAGCGGTTTTACCGAATGACCGGCTCATCCTGTTCGGCTCGCAGGCGCCGTGCTACTATGAGCGCGAAGAACGCTTTGCGGGAGAAACTAAATATCCCCTGCGAAAAATGATTAAATTTGCCATGACAGGCCTGTTTTACTTTTCCAAAAAACCGCTCAAAGTGGCGACTTCCTTAGGTTTTGTCTGTGTCGTTTTGGGATTGGCGTTTGTGCTGTGGATGCTCCTAAACCGTTTTATTTTAGGAGGAGCCACCGTGCAGGGGTGGATATCGACCATTGCTATTGTAGTGTTTTTCGGCGGCGTGCAACTGTTGACCACCGGCGTATTGGGACAATACATCGGCAATATTTTTGACGAATCAAAAGACCGCCCCGAATACATCGTATCCGAAAAAGTCAATTTCGATTGATCCTCTCTTTCAAGAAAGCCCTGATACCCTAAAATAATTGCTTATATTTGTAAAAAACTTCAGTTATGAGAACGTGCAGATTTTTCAATACCACCGGCCCCTGTAACCCCGATGACCACTACATGTTGCCGCCTGCCGACCGCTTGGTGGGTGCGCAGTTGCACCGTTATATCAGGGATAAACTCTACTGGGTGCTTCATGCGCCGCGACAAACAGGGAAGACGACCTTCCTGCAAAGCTGGATGCGCGAAATCAACGCCGGTGGCGAGGCGCTTGCCTGCTATGTGAGCGTGGAGCGCTGCCAGGGGTTGCTGGAAATAGAACGGGCAATGCCGGCGATGTATGATGCTGTGCGTAAACATGCAGCTGAGTATAAGCTACCTGTGCCACAGCGTTCCACCGAAAGCTCGTCAAGCATTTTGAACGAGACGTTAGTCAATTGGGCAGTATTGGTAGCGCCCAAGCCGTTGATTGTGCTGTTCGACGAGGTGGATGTGCTGGAAGGCGAGGTGATGATAAATTTCCTGCGCCAGTTGCGCGACGGTTTTGCAGGTCGTGGCGTGGGGACATTCCCCATATCCATTGCGCTGGTGGGCATGCGCGACCTGAAAGACTACATCACGGCGGCCAAAGACGGAAAAGCGCCCAACCCGGGGTCGCCGTTCAACGTCAAGGAAGATTCCGTATCACTGACTAATTTTACAAAAGAAGACGTCATTAACCTGTTTTCACAGCGCACGCAGGAAACCGG
>JAITJX010000046.1 GCA_031278765.1 Tannerella sp.
GAAAAGTTTTTTTTACAGAAGAAAGATAAAAAATATCCGGAAAAATATTTTTTTGCTATTCTGTATTAACATGATTGGTACTCCTTTATAAAAACGTTATTTTCTTTCTGAATTGCTGGCGGATATTTATCAATTAAACCCTATAGAGTATCCTATTTCATTTGCGGCGGATTTGCCAGTGTACCACCCTGGTTAAACAGTTGGTTGTTCGGAAGTCCTTTCTTTCCGACGCCTTCCCTCATCAATATTTTTAACTTGTCGAGATGACGCTGGTAAATACCGCGAGGAAGTTCGTTGTGCTGTTTACACAATGTGGCAGCCATGCCGACTACTTCGCCCAGCATCCCTGTGGTACGCATTACGCGCGTAGTACCAAGCGCTACATGCGTTACGCTGATGTTGCGACCGGCCATGAACAGGTTGTTTACATTACGCGAGTAGAGGCAACGATAAGGTACCGGGTAAGGATAGATGTTTATATGTTTGGCAATCGACTTAAATTCTGCGCCGGGAAAATATTCCGTATTTTTGGGATCGGGATAATGCAAGTCGATACTCCATGTCGTAGCAGCTGTTCCGTCTTCATGCGCCACGTGTTTACGGATGTCGTCTTCCTTGAGGATATAATCGCCCATTAGTCTGCGAGATTCGCGTTTGCCGGAAATATATGCCACCCATTTGAGTTTCAGATTCCGGTACGGCTCATTTTCGCGGAAATTGTTTTTCAGATAACTCCAGTTGGAATAAATCACCATCAGTCCGTAATCGCGGATACGTTCAAAATCCCGTATCTGATCATAGTTCATGCCTGTTTCCCATGTCCACTCTCCCATGCGGACTTTTTCGCAACTGTTGTCATTAAATTCGACGCCGTAATTGAAAAACGGGAAACCGACGGGCTTGCCCTCGTCTGTCGAATACCACTGTACGGAAGCGCCCATGGTCATTTTGTCGGCTTGTTCGGGTGCCGTCATTTCGCCAAATTCATCGCGTCCTTCGCGTCCCATGCGGTAGTTTGCACCGGCAAGATAACCAACCGAACCATCGCCTGTACAGTCGGCAAAGAGGGGTGCAACAAAACGTTTCTCCGTTCCGTTTTCAATATGTTTGGCCATGACGGCACGAATGATCTGTCCTTCCATTTCAACGCTCATCACATGATAATTGGCAAAACAGGTAATGTTTTCCTCATTTGCTACAATGTCCGCCTTTTTCTCATCTTCGTAAAATTCGGCCGGTTTTGCGTTTCCGCCGCGTGTGTGGCCAAATTCCTTTTGCAAGCCTCCCAGTTCCTTGTATGGACCGGTTTCGATACGCCCGCCCAAGTGTACTCTGATTTCCGAACTGTTGTTTCCGCCCAGCACTGGCCGGTCATTGATCAGCGCCACTCTGCACCCGAGTCTTGCAGCTGCTACAGCCGCACTGATGCCGGCAATGCCGCCACCTACGACGACAAGGTCATACCTTCCGGCCGTTTCCGGCACGTCGGGTAACGCCAGCAGTTTCCTGCGGAAGGCGTCCAATTCCTTTATGTCAGAAGGTGGAACATCCTCCGGTCGGGTAGTGAAATATATGGCGTCGCACCGACCGTTGAAACCGGTCAAATCGTGCAATGTCAATGTAATTTCACGTTTATTGACATTTACTTTACCCGCCTCTTGCCACATCCATTCACTGCCCTTGTCGCCCAGCACAACCGGTAACAGTTTCCCGCCGACAGCGAGTTTGAATTTTCCCGGTCCTTCTGCTTTCTTCCAGGGCGAAGTCCAGTTGAAGGTACGTACATGGGCATAATATGTGCCTGTTTTCGGAAACACAACCTGTACCGATGCATTCGCCACAGGCATCCCCATGCCATGCGCCATAAGGTAAGGAGATCCCATAATATCCATAAACTGCTGATCCACAACCCAACCGCCTTTTATGTCGAAACTTTCCGCTTCGACAAACAATTCTGTCGCTCCGACGCCCGACGCCCATAGTGAAATCATACTCATAAAACATATCCATTTTCTTTTCATGATATTGTAATTGTATTTGTAAAATTTTTATGCAAATTTATAACATTTTACCAGAAATACTTGTAATCCGGCAAAAAAACGGCAAAACAATAACTGTCGCCTCTACCTGATAAACAAGCGAGAGCACAATAACTGTACTCTCGCTCTCTGCAAAAAACACATAACAATCAATAAAAAACAACTGTTTTTTTTGATTCTGTTAGCGAATAAATAATAATTCGCGATATTTCGGTAATGTCCACATTTCGTTGTCCACAATAAGTTCCAATTTATCAATGTGGTAACGAATGTCGTCAAACATCAATGCAATCAAGTCATGATAAGCAATGGCTTTTTCGCGCTCGTTCGTTATTTTATTGGCAATTTTACGGTTATCAACCATTTTATCGACCAGTTCCTTGATTTTTTTGATATGCCCTGCAATTTCTTCTATCAGCGATATATTAACGGACGAGATATCTTTGCTTTTCTCTGCATCAAAGAGTTCCTTCACTTTTGAAACATTTTCTATAAGCATTGACTGATAGCGCGTAGCAATCGGGATGATGTGATTCAGCGCAAGATCTCCGAGCACGCGTGCTTCGATTTGCACTTTTTTGGTATAGGTATCCCATTTCACTTCATTGCGTGCTTCAAGTTCCTTTTCCGTCATAATACCTGTATTCTTGAACAGCGTTATACTTGATTCTGCAAGATATCTGTCGAAGATGAGAGGGACGCTTGTTTCGCAGTCAAGACCGCGTTTTTCAGCCTCTTCCTTCCATTCGTCGCTGTAACCGTTACCATCGAAACGAATGGCCTTACATTCTTTTGAGTACTTTTTCACAACTTCAAGAATGGCGGCAAATTTTTCCGTTCCATTTTCAATCAAAGCATCAACATCTTTTTTGAAGAGCGTAAGTTGTTCCGCAACAGCGGCATTGAGAACAATCATAGAGGTAGCGCAGTTTGCTGACGAGCCTACGGCGCGGAACTCGAAACGGTTGCCTGTAAATGCAAACGCAGAAGTACGATTACGGTCGGTATTGTCAATCAATAATGCCGGAATACGCGGAATATCAAGTTTGAATCCATGTTTTCCTTCAATTTTTAACTTGTCGGATTCCATCTTTTCAAGACTGTCAAGTACTTCTGATACCTGTTTGCCCAGGAAAATTGAAATAATCGCAGGAGGAGCTTCGTTTGCACCAAGACGATGAGCGTTTGTAGCCGAAGCGATACTTCCTTTCAACAGTCCGTTATGACGATAAACAGCCGTTAAGGTATTGACGATGAACGTCAGGAAACGCAAGTTTTCTTCGGGAGTTTTGCCGGGAGACATCAGACCTGCGCCTGTGTCGGTTCCGAGCGACCAGTTATTATGTTTTCCCGAACCGTTTACGCCTTTGAATGGTTTTTCGTGCAAAAGAACCCTGAAACCGTGCTTGCGCGATATTTTACGCATTACAGCCATTACCAACAAGTTATGGTCGTTGGCAAGATTACATTCCTCGAATACAGGGGCTAACTCAAATTGGTTGGGTGCGACTTCGTTGTGGCGTGTCTTCAAAGGTACTCCCAGTTTAAGCGATTCGATTTCAAGTTCTTTCATAAATTCCTGTACACGAGTCGGGATAGCGCCGAAGTAATGGTCTTCCAATTGTTGATTCTTACTGCTTTCGTGCCCCATCAGCGTTCTACCTGTCAGTAACAAATCCGGACGCGCCGCATAAAGTCCTTCATCTACAAGGAAATATTCCTGTTCCCAACCGAGATAGGAGTAAACCTTTTTTACATTCGGATCGAAATATTTGCATACATCAACGGCTGCTTTGTTTACCGCATCAAGCGCTTTTAGAAGGGGCGCTTTATAGTCGAGCAATTCTCCCGTGTACGAAATAAATACCGTAGGAATACAAAGGGTATCATCCACTATAAATGCAGGCGAAGACGGGTCCCAAGCCGTATAACCACGCGCTTCGAATGTATTGCGAATACCACCGCTGGGGAAACTCGAAGCATCCGGTTCCTGCTGAACGAGCAATTTACCTGATAATTCTTCGATTACGCCTCCTTTACCGTCCGGTTCGATAAAGGCGTCATGCTTTTCTGCTGTTCCTTCCGTTAAGGGGTGGAACCAGTGAGTATAATGTGTAACTCCCTTTTCCAATGCCCATTTGATCATACTTGCGGCAACCGCATCGGCTGTTGCTATCGACAGCGATGCGCCTTTGTCAATAACGTTGATTAAATCTTTGTATGCTTTTTCGGGCAAGTACTTAAACATTTTTTCACGATTGAAAACCATACTCCCGAAATAATCGGAAGGACGTTTGTCTGTTTTCACTTCTACAGCTTTTTTCTCAAAAGCTTTTTCTACGACTCTGAATCTTAAATCTGACATGATTTTTTTAATTGTAAATTATTAATTGTTTATATAATGTGCTAATGATCTTAAACTTTAAACTCTTTACAGCGTAATTCCAAAAACGAACCAGCATTTTTCACTGTTCGGATTAAAAGATATTTTTGTAAATACCGGAAGCGAGAATGAATCCGAGATTTTCAGTTCTTTACCCGCTTTTATTCCGACGTTTACGACATTGAATTTATCGGAATATAGTCCCTCCCACGGGGTCAATCCAAATTCAGCTTTGAAATTAACGTCCGAAATGACGAACGGTACGCTTGCCTCAATATAGGTTGAATACGACCGTTTTTTACTATCTTTGCTGTAGTAGTCCGCCCCTGCAAAATAGGTGTTAAAAACTACTGCAGCCGGACCAAAATCATAACCGACCGTTGCCTCAATCATGTGTGCAGTCGATTCATCATCATAGTCGAAATAGCTATTTACCGTATTGAACCAATAATCCGTAATCGCGGCCGAAAACCCATTTTTCGCATAACCGAACGTAAAGTCAAATTCTTTTGTGTCATAGCTCTCCAGACCTATTGATCCCCACGCTGTTATAGAAAAATCTCCCAGCGACACCGTTGCGGTCGGCTGTATCGAAACACCTCCCAAATCCTGCCCTCGCCAGATGTAACTGCTGACAATTTCTCCACCTGCCGAAGCTCCTAATCCCTGTGCGTTAATTGTTGAAAAAGAAGTTGATAACGCAATTGCTAACACTGATAACCATCTGAAAACTAATCTTTTCATAATCTTACATTTTTTTAATGAATACTAATACTTATTTTTATTAAAACCTATAATTATAATTCCAAATCAGATCCATTTTTTCAACCGACAGAGTGCTTCTTCGGTATTTTCGCGTGTTCCGAAGGCGGTAAAACGGAAATAACCTTCGCCGCTCGGGCCGAATCCTACGCCCGGAGTACCGACTATTTGAGTATTAAATAACAATTGTTCGAAAAATTTCCATGACGGCGTATTGTCCGGTGTTTTCACCCATATATACGGCGCATTGTCGCCGCCAAATACTTCTATTCCTGTTTCCAACAGTCCATTTTTCAGTATGTTGGCATTAGTCATGTAATAATCGATATTTTCCTTCACTTGTGTAGCCCCTTCGGACGAATAAATTGCTTCGGCACCACGCTGAGTGATATAACTTGTACCGTTGAATTTTGTGGATTGTCGTCTGTTCCATAAATTATTGAGCGGTACTTTTTTTCCTGCCAAAGAATAACCGTTCAGTTCTTTCGGAACAATCGTATATCCGCAACGAATTCCTGTAAAACCTGCTGTTTTTGAGAAACTTCTAAATTCAATAGCAACTTTTTTAGCGCCCTTTATTTCGTATATCGAATGAGGAATTTCGGGGTCTTGAATATAACGTTCGTAGGCGGCATCAAAAAGTATCAGAATATCGCTCTTCAGAGCGTAATCTACCCATTTTTTCAATTCTTCTTTTGAGAGCGTTGTTCCTGTCGGGTTATTCGGGTAGCAAAGGTACAGAATATCAACTCTTCGAGGTGGTAAATCGGGAATAAAACCGTTTTCAGCCGTGCAGGGAATATATACTATATTGCTCCACTTATTGTCTTCGAAAATGCCTGTACGACCGGCCATTACGTTTGTATCAATGTAAACGGGATATACGGGGTCGGTGATACCCACACAGTTGTCACGTTTCAAAATATCTCCGATATTACCGGTGTCACTTTTTGCTCCGTCGCTCACAAATACTTCGTTTGCGTCAAGCGTAATTCCACGTGTTGCATATTCATTTTTGATAATGGCCTCTACCAGAAAGGAATATCCGTGGTCAGGCCCGTAACCTCTGAATGTTTTTGCATCCGACATTTCATTAACAGCCTGATGCATAGCATCGCAGACAGATTTCGGCAAAGGTCTCGTAACATCGCCTATGCCAAGGCTGATTACTTTTGCTTTCGGATTCATCACTTTGTATGAACTTACCTTTTTGGCAATATCCGAAAATAAATAATTATCAGCCAATTTTAAAAAATGTTCATTTATTAATGCCATAACTGTTGTTTTTTGTTATTCTTCTATCGTACCTTCAAATACTGTTACTGCTTCGCCTGTCATTTGGATATGGTTATTTCCGTCCCATTCGATTGTCAGATTGCCGCCGTCCATTTCTACAACTGCCATCTTGCCGGTCTTTCTTTTTACCACACAAACAGCTAATGTAGCACAAGCTCCTGTACCGCAAGCCATTGTAATACCAGACCCACGTTCCCAAACTCTCATGCGTACATTATTTTTATTTTTGATTTCAACAAATTCCACATTCGTTCTGTCCGGAAATTCGGGGTTGTTTTCAATAACCGGACCAACTTCTTGCAAATCAATCATATTGATGTCATCAACAAAAATAACGAAATGTGGATTACCAATTGAAGTTTTTGTTCCGATAAAATTCTTGCCGTTTACAATCACTTCAATATCTTTATTTTCAACTTCTGGTATGCCCATATCAACAGTAACTTCTTTAACAATATTATTGTCAATATGTAACTTAATTATCTTTATTCCCGACAAAGTGTCGAGCGTAATAGTTGTGTTATCTGTAAGTCCCTGTTCATAAACATATTTACCTATACAACGTGTTGCGTTTCCACACATTGCTGCCTCCGAACCGTCTGCATTGAAAATGCGCATTCGAAAATCAGCCTTATCCGATTTATCTATCAGAACCAAGCCATCCGAACCGATGCCGAAATGATATTTACTCCATTCTATTGCTTTTTCCCGAGGGCTGGAGAGGGGATTATTGATTGCATTTACATAAATATAATCGTTACCTGCTCCTTGCATTTTGAAAAAATGTATTCTTTTTGTCATTTTAACCCGTATTTTTGTTAAATAATTTACATTTTGTTTGTATGACGTCGCAAAAGTATATCAAAAAGTAATAACAATCAAATAAAATAAAACAAAATGAAAGAAATATCAACAAAGTAATATTTTATAATAAAAATATTTGTTTTTCTGATAAATTATTATTAAATCTTCAAAATATACAATAATTTAAAATCTAAAATTTTTGCAAAGATACATCTTTTTTTTATTTCTGCAACTTTTTTATTTTTTTTTGGTGCAATTCAAAGTTCTATGACGAATTAGTGGGTAGTCCCGAAACTTACTGCAATCAAGACCGGTTTTTCGGTTTTCCCATTTTTGATCAGCCATTTGTACAGTTTCCTTGCAGGCCCGGATGTACCATTCTCTACAATCCCCGTATACCTAAAGGTTGTGTTTTATGCTTATAACCTGAGTTCGACGTAAGAAAGGCATAAAAAAATTTGGTAAGTTGGCTAATTTTTCTTATTTTTATATCTAATAATCAACATTATAAATAGAAATTATGGCACAACTTACCACCGACAAAATTACTGAAATTTATTGTATTGCGGACGATTTTTGCAA
>JAITJX010000074.1 GCA_031278765.1 Tannerella sp.
CCCCCCCTCAATTATTTGACTGTAAGAATATAAAAATACGGACGTCCCTAAGCACCTTAGAAACTTCTATAAGCTCCTTATACAGTTCTATAAGGACGTTAGAGAGTTCCCTGAAAACCTTCTTCGCATCGCGGACATACGGAAACTCGCGTACATATTATTATATGCATGTCCGTCATTGCTTCACCCTGCGGGTTTGCAATGACGGACATGGGCGGGTTCGCTTTCGCGCCTTCGCGCTTTCCCTCTTTTGCCATGCCCTCTTTTCAAAGGAAATGAACGCAATAAAAAAATAATAATAAAATGTATCCATGTTTCATATTTTAAAGTTTCAAGTAATGAGAAAAATGACTTTGTTTATAGCCGTTATCCTTTGCTGCGCGGCATGTAACAATGAAATCGAAGTCCCGCAGGAACCCGAAGAAACGGGTCGGCGGCTGGAACTGTCTATCCCCGACGCGGCAGAAGTCGCTGTCTACAGCGCCGCCACCGTGAGCGAATGTCGGATCGACACGCTGTGGGTATGCGTGTTCGACGGCTCGACCAGCGCCAAAAAATGGGTGGAAGTAATCACCGGCGAACGAATTATCAACAACGGACAGGCGACGCAACTGCTGCCCCAGCTGAAAAACAAACTGGAAAACGGCGACCGCATCATCTGCATCGCAAACACAGCCCAAGAACCCGATACGACAAGCAACTTAACCCTCAACACTATCAACGACTGCTTCCACACAAAACCGGAAAAGCTATTCTATCGCGGAGGCGAATCGTTACCCATGTACGGCGAAATCCCCAGCTGGTCTCCTGCCGGCGCATACACCTGCCGGATGATACGCGCCGTGGCCAAAGTACAGGTACAGTTGGGGGCGTCGTTCTCTACTAATCTGCCCATTAATTTCGCTCAAGATGTACGATGGCGGATACATAACCTCTCGCCCGCCGGTTTTGTTCAGCCGAAATCAACCCTTACCGGATTTCCCGGAATATCCAACATTTCTATGTTTGCCGGATCTTCCCGCTTTCTGCAATACAGCGGTGCGACAGCAGCGAATACAACCCTTTATATCCATGAATTTCAATCCAGCATTCATGGAATAACCGATACCATTAACCCCATTGATAGAAACAAATGGAATGGCAGCCGCCTGTGCCTCATGTTAGTACCCGAAGCGCCGAACGGAGAGCACTGGCGGCTGGAGTTTTATGATCATGCGAAATCGGAATATCTGGATATGAAACGGAATCATCATTATCTGTTCACAATCAACAAAGTCAACAGTCCGCCATACACAGGCGGCGCGGTTCCTGCTTTTAGCCACCCGGGCAGTAACCTTGAATATATAATCCGCGTCGACGACAATATGCAATACATTACCTCCAACGGACAGTATGCGATTGCAACGAGCGTCGACACGGTATGGATTTCCGGCGATGTGACGGATCAGGCGGTTACAACGTTCCGGTATATTAATCCCACAGAGGTGGCGATAGGAGGTCAGGTAACAGTTGAAGACGGAACTGTCCAACCGGCCAACGCTACGCTGGAAATCACAGCGCCTGTGACTGTGTACACTGATAGATCTGTCGTTTTTATATCTGCAACCAATCAAACGCTTAGAATCACCACCACCGGAAACCTGACGGAGGGCGTCATCCTCTTCTGGGTAGGGAACATCTATCACCGGCTTCATGTCAAAAAGCGACCGTCCTCCTGAGCAGAGGCTGTTCTCCCTCAGGGGCGAAGTGTGAAAGCAGTGAAGCAATCCTGACCGTAAGGCTTACGGTTTTCCCTGATTGCTTCACTGCCTGTCATGTTTCTATTTCTTCAACTGTTCGTGGAATACGTTTTCCCAACAGGCGTGCGCCTGTTTCGGTGATGAGGTAGTCTTCTTCGTTGCGGATGCCTCCGAAGTTTTTGTATGTTTCGGCCAGTTCGTAGTTAATGAAGTGTGCCAGTTTGTTTTTGGTTTTCCACTGGTCGATGAGTTCAGGAATGAAATAGATGCCGGGTTCGATGGTGTGAACGAATCCTGTTTCCAGATCGCGCGCCAAACGAAGCGAACGACGTCCAAACTGGTGGCTCTTTGGCTTGCCGCCATATCCGACATAGATTTCTCCGAGATTTTCCATATCGTGTACGTCAAGTCCCATCATGTGTCCCAAACCATGCGGATAAAACAGCGCATGTGCGCCTTCATTAACGGCTTCGCAAGCGTCTCCTTTCATTAATCCGACTTGTTTCAGTCCTTCTACCATGACGCGCGCCGAAATATTATATATTTCTTCAAAGGCAATGCCTGGTTTTAATGCTTCGACCGATTTGTCGTGCATGGCGGACTGTATTTTGTATATTTCCCGTTGCCGTTCTGTCAGTTTTCCGCCGACCGGTGTGGTGGAAGACATATCGCCCGCATATCCTCTTTGCGTTTCGGCGCCTGCATCAACAAGGAACAGGTCGCCTGCTTTGATTTTATTCCCGTGATAGTGGTTGTGGAGCGTTTGCCCGTCTATTGAAGCAATTATCGGAAATGAAAGGGTGCAATTGTTGCGTTGCGCCACTTCCTGAACAGCGGCTGCTACTTCGTATTCATAAATGCCCGGACGTATTGTTTTCATTGCTGCCAGGTGCATGTCTGCGGTAATCAAACAGGCCTTTTCTATTTCGTCTATTTCTTCTTCTGTCTTGTAATTACGCATATCGACGACGGCTTTTACAAAATCTTCGGAAGAATTTTCTTCTCCCGGTCTCACATCAAGCAGGTTCCAGAGTTTTATTTTGTGTTCGGGACGGTATGAGGGCAAGAAATGTATTTGCTGCGCTTTTTGCTGTGCTTTTTTCAGATAGTCGGCAAGTGAAGCGGAAGGCATCAGTTCGCTGATACCTGTGGCCGAGCATTTTTCGTGAAGCGTTGGTTGCGTCCCCATCCAGACAATGTCATCGACCGTCAGTTCATCTCCGAACATGATTTCGCGTCCTTCGTCGATATCGATAATTGCCGACAGTCCTGCATAATTCAACCCAAAATAGTAGAGAAAAGTCGAATCCTGACGGTAAGGATAGGTGTTGTTCTCATAATTGCAACTTGCTTCATCGTTCCCGAGAAAAAGTAACAATCCCTTTCCCATGTTTTTTTTCAATGTTTCACGGCGAGTGGTATAAGTTTTTTGACTGAACATAATATATTATTATTTTAATTAAATCTAAAAGTCCGAATACAAAAAGAGCTCGAATTATCCCAATAAACTGAATGTTACTGTCAATCCTGCCATGACGATGGCAACCATGCTCATCAGTTTTATTAAAATATTGAGTGACGGTCCGGATGTGTCCTTAAACGGGTCGCCAACGGTGTCGCCAACGACAGTCGCTTTATGGCAGTCGGAGCCTTTTCCTCCCATATTTCCTTCTTCAATATGTTTTTTTGCATTGTCCCACGCACCTCCTGCATTTGCCATAAAAACAGCCAGAACAAAACCTGTGGCAAGACCGCCCATCAAGAGTCCGAGTACGCCGCCTACGCCAAAAATAATGCCTGTTATCACGGGTACTATTATCGCAAGCAGTGAGGGGAATAACATTTCCCGTTGCGCTCCTCTTGTTGAAATTTCAACGCAACGTGCATAATCGGGTTCGGCAGTGCCTTCCATGATTCCTGCAATTGTGCGAAACTGACGTCGCACTTCTTCAACCATGCTTTGCGCGGCACGCCCTACGGCATTCATTGTTAAACCGCAAAAGAGAAATGCCATCATCGAACCGATGAAAAATCCAACCAGAACAATCGGATTCATCAGCGAAACATTGTAATAGTTCATAAAATCCTGAAACGAAGCCTCGGCAACCTGAATCGTAGCGCCGTTCGACATTTCGAGCACAGAGTCTCCGACCCTGAGCAATGCGATTTTTATTTCCTCAACGTATGAAGCAAGCAGCGCCAAGGCGGTAAGTGCGGCCGATCCGATAGCAAAACCTTTTCCCGTCGCGGCAGTAGTATTACCGAGAGCATCAAGAGCGTCCGTGCGTCGGCGCACTTCCTTATCGAGTCCGCTCATTTCGGCATTACCGCCGGCATTGTCGGCAATCGGCCCGTATGCATCTGTGGCTAAAGTTATCCCAAGCGTCGAAAGCATGCCTACCGCAGCAATAGCAATGCCATAGAGTCCCAAACGAAGATTCTCCGCTTCAAGCATGTTTGCTACGTCAAAATTGATTGCCGAAAGAAAGGATAAAATAATTGCAGCGCCAATAGTTACAACAGGAATAGCCGTTGAAACAAATCCAAGTCCGATGCCGGAAATGATAACCGTTGCCGGACCTGTTTTCGAGCTTTCTGCAATTCTGCGCGTCGGTTTGTAGCTGTGAGAAGTATAGTATTCCGTTGCTTGTCCAATGATAACTCCGGCAACAAGACCTGTTACGACCGAGAAGGAAATTCCTGCCCAATTGTCAATTCCGAGCAGGTAAAGTATTATAAACGCAGCAACAGCTATCAGAGCCGAACTGCTGTTGACGCCAATGCCGAGAGCGGAGAGCAGGTTTTTCATGGAAGCGCCTTCTTTTGTACGAACAAGGAAAATGCCGATAACGGAGAGCAATACGCCGACCGCAGCAATCAGCATCGGCGCAAAAACAGCCTTTAATTGCATCTCAGCGCTGCCAATGAAAGCTGAAGCGCCAAGGGCTGCCGTTGCAAGAATCGAACCGCAATAGGATTCGTAAAGATCGGCGCCCATACCGGCGACATCTCCTACGTTATCTCCCACATTGTCGGCAATTGTAGCCGGATTGCGCGGATCGTCTTCGGGGATTCCGGCTTCAACTTTTCCTACAAGATCGGCGCCGACATCAGCGGCTTTTGTATAAATTCCGCCGCCCATACGGGCGAATAATGCCTGTGTCGAAGCGCCCATCCCAAACGTAAGCATGGTCGTAGTAATTATCATCAATTTATGCCCCCCGTCATCGCCGATAAAATGATTCAGCACAATAAACCAGCACGAAATATCGAGCAATCCCAATCCAACAACCGTCAGTCCCATCACCGCGCCGGAACGGAATGCAATCTTCAATCCGTCGTTCAATGAGTTTTTAGCCGCATTGGCTGTCCGTGCAGAAGCATAGGTTGCGGTCTTCATGCCGAAAAAGCCTGCCAATCCGGAGAAAATGCCACCCGTAAGAAAAGCGCCCGGCACCCAACCATTTTGCAGTTTGAAAAATGCCATGATCGCAAATAAAACTACTAGAACCAAAAATACCAGAAATACAATCCTGTATTGCTGTTTCAGATATGCCATTGCTCCTTTACGAACATGCAGGGCAATCTTTTTCATTGTGTCGGTTCCTTCGTCCTGTTTCATCATTTGCGTATAGAAAAAGAACGCAAAACTGAGAGATACAATTGATGCAAATAATACAAAATAAATTACGTTTTCCATATAAAAAAATATATTTAGATTAAAAAAAGCAAATTTAAGCCGCAAATGTACATGAAATTTTCGAAATTACACACAAACGAATAAAAAATTGTAGATTCAACATGTGATAATTGTGCAAATAACAGGATACACCCGGTATAATTCTTTCTACTCTCCTTTTTCGGCGACCGTTTTTTCTTTTTCGGTAACGTTGTAAATGCCCAATATTCCGTATCCGCCTTGCATATTAGTATATATTTTAACCGGTTCGGAAAATATGTCGCCTGTCGCCATACCTGATGCTAACTCTTGTGAATTTAGGTTTTGATACAGTTTTTC
>JAITJX010000091.1 GCA_031278765.1 Tannerella sp.
AGAGTCTCTCTCTCTCTCTCTCTCTCTCTCTCTCTCTCTCTCTGCAAAGAATGTGCCAAAGTAATTAAATTCCACAGGATTAATTACCTTTTTATTTGCTGCATTTGCGGCCATCTTATGTGAGAAAAAAACTTTCATTTGTTGTTATGTTATAATCTAATTCGCCGCCAAAGATAATTCTTTTTTTTTAAAACAAACAAATAATTCATTAATTTTTTTAAAAAAATAAATTATCTTTGCCCGCAGTTAAAATGATCTGATATGTGGACGAGGTATTTCACAAGCAAAATCGCCGTTCTTCCTGTATAAGGAATATCGACTGCGCCGCTCCAAAAACTTGATTTTTAAAATGTTTTGGATTGTGATTTTATTGTTTGTTGGATATACACAGTTCAGATTTTTTTGTGGAATTGTATTTACTGGATATAAATTAAAATTATAAATGTATGAAAAATAAATTATTAATTATTACGATTGTTTTATTTGGTTCTTGTCTGTGTTTTGCTCAAAAATTGACGGTTGCAACATATAATATTCGTCTTTACAGTCAGGAGGATGCAAAAAACGGGAATGGTTGGGAAAAACGCCGTCAAAGTGTTGTTGATTTGATAAAATTCAATGATTTTGACTTGTTTGGTTCTCAGGAAGTATTTCATAATCAACTGGAGGATTTGTTGAAGGGGTTGCCGGAATATGCATATATCGGCGTAGGCCGCGCAGATGGTAAAATGGGAGGTGAATATTCGCCGGTGTTTTATAAAAAAGATAAATTTAAGCTGCTCGAAAGCGGTTATTTTTGGCTTTCGGAAACGCCGGAAACGGCCGGCAGTTTTGGTTGGGATGCGGCGTGTGAGCGGATTTGTACTTACGGGCATTTTGAAGAAATAAAGAGTGGTTTTAAATTTTGGTTTTTTACGACGCATTTCGATCACAGGGGTGTTACAGCACGACGTGAAAGTGCAAAAATGATACTTTCAAAGGTGAAGGAAATTTGTGGGGACGGGCAGGTTGTAGTTACAGGTGATTTTAACGTTAATCAGTTTGACGAAAGTTATTTGTTACTTGCAAATTCGGGCGTACTGTGGGATTCATACGTAAAATCGCCCGTCAGACTGGAACCAAACGGTACGTTTAACGGCTGGAAGAGGGACCGGTACAGTGATGAACGCATAGACCATGTTTTTATAAGCAAGGATTTCAGGGTAGAACGTTATGGGATTCTCTCAAATATGTATTGGTCTAAAAACGACAGTATTGCGCGCTTTCCTTCGGATCATTTTCCTGTGAAAGTTGTGTTGAATTATTGAAAGATGAAACAAAAAATAAAAAAAATCTTGCAAATGTGAATAACTAATATTACTTTTGCACTCTCTTTTTCAGACAGTGGATTGTCTCGTGGTGTAATGGTAGCACAACAGGTTTTGGTTCTGTTTGCCCAGGTTCGAATCCTGGCGAGACAACAATTGATATATATTACTTTTGCACTGAAATATTTCTGCAATAATGAAAAAGATAACCGCCATATTTTTCTTGATCGTCACGTTACTTGCTTCTACGCATGTAATGGCGACTTTTCATTATTGCGGCGGGAAACTTCATTCGGTCGCCCTGACAGGTATGGGGAAAGTTTCCTGCTGTGAAGAGAAAGCACATCATACGCATCACGGTAACGGGAATATGATACAAAATATTCCCTGCTGCTCCAATCTTCACTTCGAAGCCGGCACGGACGATTATTCTCTCCGGCAGACAATAAGCGTCGGGAACGATAACGGTCTGTCGGCAGTATATATTCCCTGTCCGTCGGCGAGAGGAAACGATGTATTTACGATATGGAACGTTCAACAGTTTTCTCCTCCCGGCGTCGCTCTCAGAGCGGGTATGGATTTGCTCGTTTTCATCTGTATTTTCAGGATTTGATTTTTATGAAGTCGGCAGTCGTCATGCCTGACAAAAGAATGTTATATTCATAAAAATTAAATCATCATGTTAAATAAAATCATCAAATATTTTCTCGACAACAGGCTCATTGCTGTGCTGTTGCTTGTTGTTATTGCAGTATGGGGCATATCGGTTGCTCCCTTTGGGTTGCACGGCGGATTGCTTCCGAGCGATCCCGTAGCGGTGGACGCTATCCCCGACATCGGCGAGAATCAACAGATTATCGCCACCGAATGGATGGGACGTTCGCCTCACGATATTCAGGAACAGATTACTTATCCGCTCACCGCGTCGCTGCTGGGTATTCCGGGAGTAAAAACGGTCCGCGCTTCGTCGATGTTCGGCATGTCGTTCATATATATTATTTTTGACGACGAGGTAGAGTTCTACTGGAGTCGTTCACGCATTCTCGAAAAGCTCAATTCCCTGCCTGCGGGCATGTTGCCGGAAGGCGTTCAACCTGCTTTAGGACCTGATGCTACAGCATTGGGGCAAGTATTCTGGTATACTCTCGAAGGACGTAATCCCGAAACGGGAAAACCGACAGGCGGCTGGGATCCCGATGAATTGCGCACCATACAGGATTTTTATGTCAAATATTCTCTTTCGGCAGTATCGGGCGTATCGGAAGTGGCTTCTGCCGGCGGCTTCGTGAAAGAATACCAGGTGGAAATCCATCCTGATGCGATGCAGGCATACGGCGTTTCGGTAATGGACATAATGAATGCCATACGGAAAAGCAATCTCGACGTCGGAGCGGAAACAGTGGAGTTGAACAAAGCCGAATACCTGGTACGCGGACTTGGCTATATTAAAAACATCGCCGATTTGGAGGAATCGGCGGTTACGGTACGGGGCAATGTCCCTGTGCGGATAAAAGATGTGGCGAGGGTCAATCTTGGACCGGCGGCAAGGCGTGGCGGCCTGGACAGGGAGGGCGTGGAAGCTGTCGGCGGCGTGGTCGTTGCGCGCTACGGCTCAAATCCGATGGAAGTCATTGATAATATAAAGGTCAGGATTGAAGAAATGTCGGTCGGCCTGCCGCAAAAGACGCTGGCCGACGGCACGGTATCGAAAGTAACCGTTGTCCCCTTCTATGACCGTTCGGGACTTATCCGCGAAACGATCGGTACGCTTGAAACTGCGCTGGCACACGAAATCCTGATTTGCATCATCGTTGTGATTGTGCTGGTGTTCAACCTGCGGGCGTCGGTCGTCATATCGAGCCTTTTGCCTGTGGCGACGCTTTCGGCATTTATCATCATGCGCTATACGGGCGTGGAGGCTAATATCGTAGCCCTGTCGGGCATTGCTATTGCTATCGGCGTGATGGTGGATGCGGGCGTGGTCATCGTTGAAAGTATTATCCGGCGAATGAACGAGCAGGGCGAAAACGTAGCGCGTCGCGGCAAAGCATTTGCCGATTTGATTTATTCTGCCGTAAAAGAAGTGTCGGGCGCATTGACGACGGGCATGTTGACGACAATCATCAGTTTCCTGCCCGTGTTTGTCATGCAGGCGCAGGAAGGCAAACTGTTCAAACCGCTGGCTTATACCAAAACATTTGCACTGATCTCGGCATTTCTGCTTGGCTTCACACTGCTTCCCACCATAGCCTATTATATCTTTTCATTAAACATATCTTCAAAAATCATTCGCAAAGCAGCCAACTGGCTGCTGACGGCAAGCGGCATCGTATTACTGATTGCTACAGGCATTGTTCCGGCGCTGGGACTTACACTGTTCGGCATAAACAACCTGACGGCACACCGATGGAAACACTCCGGAAGCGTTACATTTATTAATATAAGTATTGCGTTACTGGTCGCCATCTGGTATTTGACCTCCGAATGGTTGCCTGTAGGCACCGAAGCCGGCTTTGCGACGAATTTCCTGTTTGTTGTCTCTGCCGTCGGCGTCATTCTGGCTGTTTTGTGGGCGCTGGTTATATATTATGAAAAGATCCTGCGCCTGTGTCTTGCCCATCGTTGGACATTCATATTGATACCTCTTGCCATACTGTTTTTCGGACTCCGGATTTGGCGGGGAATGGGCGAAGAATTTATGCCCTCGCTCGACGAAGGCTCGTTTCTGCTCATGCCGACAAGTATGCCTCACACGGGTATCGAACAAAACTTGCGCCTGATTGAAATTCTCGACAAACGTGTATCGTCGATTCCCGAAATAGAAACAAGTATCGGCAAATGGGGGCGCGTCAATTCTGCGCTCGACCCTGCTCCGGTGCAGATGTTTGAAAATACCGTTAATTACCGTCCCGAATATATTTTAAATAAAGACGGACGCAGGATACGCTTCAAAACAAATTCAAAAGGCGAATTTCTGCTCAAGAACGGTTCCGTTTACAACAGATCGCAGGAATTGCGTTTAATTCCTGCCGACAGTCTGATACCCGACAAACATGGAGAATATTTTCGTCAATGGCGACCGCATATCAAAAATGCCGGCGACATCTGGCAGGAAATCGTCAATGTATCGCATCTTCCCGGATTGACCTCTTCTCCCCGCCTGCAACCCATCGAAGCCCGTCTGGTAATGCTTTCGACCGGTATGCGCGCGCCGATGGGACTGAAAATCTACGGTCCTGACCTCGAAAGCATCGAACGGGCAGGAAAAACGCTCGAAACAGCATTAAAGGAAACGCCTTCGATACTGCCTTCGACCGTATTCTACGACCGTGCTGTCGGCGCTCCGTATATTGAAATCAAACCGAATCGCCGAAACATGGCGCGTTACGGCCTTACTGTCGCCGACTTGCAGGAGGTTATCGAAGCTGCCGCAGGAGGCATGACACTGACCGTAACCGTCGAAGGACGCGAACGCTTCCCCGTACGTTTGCGCTACCCCCGCGAATTGCGCGACCATCCCGAAGCCCTTTCCCGTATTCTTGTCCCGACCGCAACAGGCATACAAATCCCACTGGGCGAAGTTGCCGACATCGAATATGCCAAAGGAGCACAGATGATTCAAAGCGAAAACACGTTCCTGACAGGATACGTGATTTTCGACAAGCAAAGCGGAAAAGCGGAAGTAGACGTCGTACGCGAAGCAAACGCATTGTTAGCGTCGAAAATCGCCGCCGGAGAAATACAACTCCCCGCCGGAATCTCATACAAGTTTGCAGGCAATTATGAACAGCAACAGCGTGCAAGCAAACGCTTACTGATAGTGATACCGCTCTGCCTGCTGGCTATTTTGCTGACGCTGTATTTTCGATTCCGCACCCTTACGGCGTCGCTCATCCACTTTTCGGGCGTATTTGTAGCCTTTGCGGGAGGATTTATTTTACTGTGGCTTTACGGTCAGCCGTGGTTTATGAATTTCAACATCGGCGGCGAAAACATGCGCGACCTCTTTCAGATGCATCCCATCAACCTGAGCATTGCCGTTTGGGTGGGATTCATTGCCCTCTTTGGCATCGCTACCGACGACGGCGTACTGATGGGTACGTACATCCACGATACATTTATCGAACGCCGCCCGCAAACGAAAAACGAGATCCGCGAAGCAGTCATATATGCCGGATTGAAGCGCGTCCGGCCTGCGGCTATGACTACCGCTACTACGCTTATCGCACTACTGCCCGTGCTGACTTCCACAGGAAAAGGCGCGGATATCATGATTCCGATGGCGATACCCACTTTCGGCGGGATGCTGATTCAATCCATGACAATGTTTGTTGTACCCGTACTGCAATGCTGGTGGCGGGAAAGCAAAATAAATGTAAAACAAAAATTATATTAAAGTTTCATATCTTATGGCTATAACCAATAATAATAAAACCGGCATATTCCCTGTTTTGAATCTGTCCTGCGCCGGATGCGCGGCTAACGTTCAAAAGGTTTTGCGCCAACAGCAGGGCGTAGTCGCTGCCGAGGTCAATTTTGCCAATCGAACGGCATCCGTCGAATACGACGCGTCTTTCACCAATGCCGAAGAACTGCAAAAAGCCGTACGCCAGGCCGGTTACGACCTCGTCGTCACGCCGGATGACGACGAGGAAGACAAAACGTGGGAGACGGCGGAAAAACAACGCTATCGCCTTTTGAAGATACGCACGCTTATCGCCCTGATTTTGTCCGCCGGGCTGATTGCTTTATCCATGACGTCGCTTTCCAAAGAATCGTGGGCTGGATATACGGAAGGAATGCTGGCTACGGTCATACTGTTTGTTTGTGGACGCACCTTTTTTACGGATGCATACAGGAAGGCAAAGCGTCGGCAAATGAACATGAACACGCTTGTCTCGCTGAGCACGGCGACGGCTTATCTGTTCAGCATGTTTAACCTTTTGCACCTCCGGTTTTTCACGGAAGAGGGAAGGTATACAGGAATGCTGTATTTTGAAACCTCCGGCGTGCTCATTGCTTTTATCCTCGCCGGAAGGCTGCTGGAAGAAAGAGCAAAGCGGAAGACGTCGGCAGCGTTAAAAAAACTCGCCGGCCTGCAAGCGAAAACAGCCGCCGTCGTTTCTTCCGACGGAAAGGTCGTGGAGACGGACGTCCGAAACATTTCCGTCGGAGACATTATATGGACGAAAGCCGGAGAAAAAATCCCCGTCGACGGCATCGTCGCCGAAGGACATTCCTGTGTAGATGAAAGCATGATCAGCGGCGAAGCTATCGCCGTCGAAAAAAAACAAGGCTCATGCGTATTTGCGGGAACGGTAAACCAGCGCGGCAGTTTTAAATTCCGCGTCACGAAAGCCGGTAACGAAACCCTGCTGGCGCAAATCATACGGCTTGTACGCAACGCCCAAAACACGAAAGCGCCCGTAGAGAAAACCGTCGATAAAATAGCCGGAATTTTCGTCCCCGCAGTAGCCGCCATGGCGCTGCTTTCCGCATCGATGTGGCTTCTTTTCGGAGGAGAGAACGCCATATCTCATGCTTTCCTGGCATTTGTAACCGTGCTGATCATAGCCTGCCCGTGCGCATTGGGTCTTGCTACGCCTGCCGCCGTTATGGTCGGGATGGGTAAAGGCGCCCAACACGGTATTTTGATAAAAGACATGGACAGTCTGGAAACATTGAGGAAGGTAGACGTTATCGTGTCGGACAAGACGGGAACCGTCACGCAGGGCTACCCAAAAGTTAGCGCCGCGAAATGGACCGTCGCCGAAACGGAAGAACTCCGCAGCATTTTGTTCGGAATGGAAAAAGCCTCCTCCCACCCGCTGGCAGAGGCGATAACAGACATCATGCCGGACGTCCGTCCCTGCGAGCCGCTTTCTTTGGAAGTCTTGCCCGGAAAAGGAGTAAAAACATCCGTCGGCGAGAACATCTTCTACGCCGGCAACCGACGCCTCTTCGACGGGGCAGACAACAGGAGCGACGTCGAAGAATGGATCACCGCCAATGAAAACGAAGGCCGTTCCGTCGTTTTATTCGGGACGGAGAAGCTGGTAATGGCGCTTTTTGCCGTAGCCGACGAAATAAAAGCCTCCGCGCAACGCGCCGTCGAACAATTACAGGCTTCCGGCCTGGAAGTCATCATGGCTACGGGAGACAATGCCGCGGCGGCGGCGGCCATTGCCCGTCAAGCCGGCATCAGAGAATTTCTGGCGCAAGCCTTACCCGAAGATAAACTGCACTTAATAGAAAAGAAACAGCTGGAAGGCAAAATTGTCGCAATGGCCGGCGACGGCATCAACGACAGCGCCGCCCTGGCACAGGCAAACGTCGGCATTGCTATGGGAAAAGGAAGCGATATCGCCATCGAAACGGCCGGCATTACGATCGTCTCCGGAGATTTGCAGAAAATCGTAACCGCCATCCGCCTCTCCCGCTCTACCGTCGCTACCATCCGGCAAAACCTCTTTTGGGCGTTTTTCTATAACTTGACTGCCCTTCCCCTGGCGGGAGGAGCGCTTTATCCTTTTACCGGCTTCCTGCTTCATCCGATGATTGCAGGAGCAGCCATGGCGCTAAGCAGCGTAAGCGTCGTGCTCAACAGCCTTCGTTTTAACGGCTTCAAAGCGTCGGAGGCATAAGTATACGTTTTTATTTAAAAAATTATTATTTATAACGAAACAGATGAATACATTAAAATCAATATTCCTCCTTCTGGCGGCCATGGCCGCCGTTTCTACCAGCGCTCCGGCGCAAACGGACGTCCCGGAACATTACCTGCATACAGCCGCCCAAAACAATCCGGGCTTGCAGGCGGCTTTTCTATCCTTTGAAGCGGAATTGCAGAAAATACCGCAAGCCGGAGCGTACCAGGACCCGCAGCTGGAAACGGGATTTTTCCCCCAGCCGATGGAAATCGTCGACGGGAGATTAATGGCCGAGCTCAAACTGATGCAAATGTTCCCCTGGTTTGGCACGCAAAAAGCCGCTCGCAGCGAAGCGCAACACATGGCGGCAATGGCTTTCGAGCAGTTTCGCGAAACACGCAGCCAGCTGTTCCTGGACGTGAGAACGCAATGGTTCGTCCTCTGCCGTCTGCAGCAGCAACTGGCCGGTATGCGCGAAAACAAAGCGCTGTTGTTGCAGATGGAAGAACTTGCGTTGAGAAAATTCGCTTCTCCGACGCTAAAGGGACAAAATACGGGATATTCCCCGCCTGCGCAGGCCGCGACGGAGGCGGCAAGCGCAACTTCCGGCAAGGCGATGGCCGACATGGCGGCGACAAATGCCTCAACCCCCGCCCGGATGACGGCGCAGGGCGAGATGGAGGCGGGAATGAAGGGAAATATGGCGGCGCGGGGCGGCGGAATGTCTTCCGGCATGTCTGATGTGTTGCGCATCAGGATAGAGATTCTCGAAGCGGAAAACAATATTGAAAGCCTGCTCTCGGAAACGGAAGCGGAAAAGGCGCGTTTTAACGCCCTGCTCAACCGTCCGCCGGAGAGCGAAGTGACGCTGCCGGATACCCTGCGACAAATGCCTTTCCTCATGGACCAAACGTCGGCAATGACGGAAATAACTCGCCTCAACCCGATGCTGAAGATGCTGAACGAAGAAAAGGCGGCCTATAAGGCAAAAGCGCTTATGGAGAAGAAAATGAGTTATCCGATGTTTGGCATAGGGATGCAGTACATGCTTGTCAGGAAAAGCAAAACAGCGGATATGGCGATGGCAAACGGCGTCGCAACGAACGCCATGAACGGCAAGGATATGCTCATGCCCATGATATCGGTCAGCATCCCCGTTTTGAGGAACAAGTACAAAGCGCAGCAACGCCAGGCAGCCCTCCTGCAAGAAGCAAACAGCCGGAAATACGACAATACCCTCCATCTGATAGAAACGGAACTGCGCCGTCTCAAACACGAAATGGACGATGCGGCGAGAAAAATCGCTCTTTACAGCAAACAATCCGAATTGACGCAAAACATCTGCAAGCTGACTGTCGGAGAATTTATATCGGGTAAAGCCGATTTGACAATGCTGATTCAGACGCAACGTCAGCTGCTCGACTGCAAACTCAAAACGGCGGAAGCCATCGCCGCATATAACACGATTGCGGCAGGAATAGAAAAATTAACCTGCCCCTGACGCCCCATGGCCGAAAATATAACCCTATATATAAAAAAAAAGAACTTATGAACGTACAAAAATTACTGAAAAACAAATTTTTCCTCTACAGCCTGACGCTCGTCGCCGGAATCCTTATCGGGAAAGCGCTCGCCTGCCTCTATGCGACGCAAGACGGACGCGCGAAAGAAGAAACCACCCTTTCCGACGAAGAAATAACGCAAATGTGGACCTGCTCCATGCACCCGCAAATACGACAACACAAGGCAGGCAAATGCCCCCTGTGCGCAATGGAGCTTATTGCGGTGAAAACTTCGGAAAGCCCGTCCGCCGCCGCCGACCCCGACGCCATTGCCTTGTCGGACGAAGCCGCCGCCCTGGCCGACGTCCGGACTGCCGTCGTACGACGCAGCGCGCCAGTGAAAGAAATCCATCTCTACGGCACGATAAAACCCAACGAAAGGCTACTCCGGTCGCTTGTTGCGCACGTTGCCGGACGCATCGAAACCCTTGCCGTGAATTATAACGGCGAAAACGTCCGCAAAGGCCAAGTCGTAGCCACCGTCTATTCCCCCGACCTGCTGAACGCCCAGCAGGAACTCTTTGAAGCCAAAAAAATAGAAGCCGCACAGCCCGCCCTGCTCGCCGCCGCCCGCGAAAAACTGCGTCTCTTGAAACTCGACGACAAACAGATTGACGCCCTTGAAAAGGCGGAACACCTCTCGAGCGTAACCGACGTCAGGGCGACGGCGGGCGGAATCGTCGTCGCAAAAGGCGTGAAAGAGGGCGATTATGTCGCGCAGGGCGACGTGTTGTTTGAGCTGATCGACCTCTCGTCGGTATGGGCTGTATTCGACGCCTACGAAGCCGATGCGCCTTACCTGAAAACAGGCGACGAGGTGGAATACAGGCTTCAAATGTTGCCCGGTAAAACTTTTTCGGGTAAAATAGCCTTCATCGAACCGACGGTAGACAAAACCTCGCGTACCGTCAGAATCCGCGTGGAAACGCCCAATCCCCGCCTGGAACTGAAACCCGAAATGTATGCCGACGCTACCGTCAAAATAAAACTCGACGAAAAGGCGATCGTGATCCCCAAAACGGCGGCGCTCTGGACCGGCAAACGTTCCATCGCATACGTGAAGCGGCGCGAGGGAAACATTCCTTCATTTAAAGTGCGCGAAATAGAGCTGGGAGCGCTTCCCGGCGATGAATACATCGTATTGTCGGGTCTCGACGAGGGCGAAGAAATCGCAGTCTCCGGCGTATTTGCCATCGACGCCGCCGCCCAGCTCGAAGGGAAGCGCAGCATGATGAACATGGGCGAGGGAAGGGAGGCGGTGATGACCGTACAGGGATTGTGCGACATGTGCCGCCAGCGCATCGAAAAAGCTGCTGCAAGCGCAGGCGGCGTCTCTTCCGCCCGCTGGGAAAGCGAAACAAAAGCGTTGCACCTCCGCTATGATGGCGACAAAACTTCGCCGGATGTTATCAGCAAAGCCATTGCCGACGCCGGACACGATACGGATAAACACAAAGCCGACGACGCCATCTACAACAGCCTTCCCGATTGCTGCAAATACAGGGATCAGGATGTGAAATACCCGTTTTAAACCGTCTGTGACGGCGCATTTTCCGTGCACGTAAACTGATTTTCCGTGTACGGAAAATGATTTTCCGTGTACGTAAAATGATTTTCCGTGTACGTAAAATGATTTTCCGTGTACGTAAAATGATTTTCTGTGTACGTAAAATGATTTTCTGTGTACGTAAAATGATTTTCTGTGTACGTAAAATGATTTTCCGTGTACGTCGAAAGGGTTTCCGTGTACGTCGAAAGGGTTTCCGTGTACGTCGAAAGGGTTTCCGTGCAGGTTGAAGGGGTTTCCGCAGGCGGAAAATCAGTTTCCGTGTACGTCGAACGGGTTGTTGTCAAAAAAATACGCGAGGGAGTAAAAAATAGAAGGAACGGCTTCACAGTCGCCCCTTCCTGTCATAATATGATTTTATTCATATAGAAAGTGTTTTTATATTTTGTTTGGGAGTTTTCTCAAAGTCTTTGTCCCTGATTTCGTTTCCGTGCACGTCGAACGGATTGTTGTCAAAAAAAAACGCGAGAGAGTAAAAAATAGAAGGAACGGCTTCACAGTCGCCCCTTCCTGTCATAATATGATTTTACTCATATAGAAAGCGTTTTATACTTTGTTTGGGAGTTTTCTCAAAGTCTTTGTCCCTGATTTCAAATCCGGAAACAAAACAGTAATATGGAATCCTCCTGTTGAGTGCAATAAGGTTTTCCTTCATAATAGTATGGAGGTTTTCCTTAGATATTTCTTCGTTTTTCACCTGTTCGGCGAGAGGATAAATGAGGGCGATGAGCGAAATCTTTCCATCGTCTTTTTCGGCGCGTGCAACAATCAGCGATTCGCTCACGTATGGCATGTTGTTGAGGATGCTTTCGATTTCTTCGGGATAGATGTTTTGCCCGTTGGAGCTGAGGAACATGGTTTTATTGCGTCCTTTGATGAAGAGGAATCCGTCGCTGTCGATGCATCCCAGGTCTCCGGTACGCAGCCATCCGTCGTCGTTGAATGCTTCTGTTGTGGCTTTTTCATTCTTGTAGTATCCCAACATGACGTTCATTCCTTTGACAATAATTTCTCCGACGCCTTCCGCATTCGGCGCGTCGATCCTGACGTCCATTCTGTCTACAATTTTTCCCACAGATCCTTTCCTGAAACCATCCCATTGTTTGTATGCAATCAGCGGTCCGCATTCGGTCATTCCGTATCCGACGGTGTATTTAAATTTTATGGAACGCAAAAAAGTTTCGGTTTCGCTGTTGATGGAAGCTCCTCCTATCACGACTTCAAAGAAGTTGCCTCCGAAAGCGGCGTTGAGCTGTTTGAGAATTTTGTTTTTGATCATTCTCCTGCATCCCGGCAAGGCGTAGAGGGTTTTGAGTGGTTGTTTTTTCAGGACGGGGAAGATTTTGTTGCGTACAATCTTTTCTATCACGAGCGGAACGGCGATCACGAGGGTGGGACGGATCTTGTTGAAGGCTTTAACGACGAGGTTAGGAGAGGGCACGCGCGGCAAAAAGTGTACGTGGCATCCTTTGTTGACGCTGTTTAATATCTCAAAGGCGAGACCGTACATGTGCGCCATGGGCAAAACGGAAACGAGGCTGTCTCCTCTTTTAATAAAGGTGAGTTGCTCGTAAGCGTATTGTGTATTGCTCCAAAGGCTTCTGTATGGTATCATGACGCCTTTGGAGAATCCTGTCGTCCCCGAAGTGTAGTTAATGAGCGCGAGTTCATCGGGCGTTTCGATATGGAATTTGACGTCCTGTTCGGAGAAGTGGGGATAAGTTTGCGCGAAAATATCGTTTATCCTTTTGAAGGCGTTCTTGATGTTATCGGGTGCTTCTATCACGGAGAGGGTGTCGATCATGACCGAGATGTTGATAGCGTTCATTTTCTCCATGTCGAGCGCATTGAGGTTGTGTTGGGAGGCGAGCAGCAGTTTTGCGTCGGAATGATTGACGAGGTGGTGTACATTGTCGGGAGTAAAGTCGTGCAGTAGCGGAACGGCGACAGCTCCGAAGGAGAGAATGGCAAAAAATCCTATTCCCCACCTGGCGGAATTTCTTCCGATGATGGCGATTTTGTCTCCTTTGGTTATTCCTGCCTGTCGGAAAAGGATATGCAGTTTGAGTATTTCGCGCGCCATGTCTTTGTAAAGGAAGGCGTCGCCGCCGTAGTCGCTGAAAACGGGTTTGTCCCAGTTGTTTTTGATGCTGTTTTCAATCAGTCCCAAGAATCTGTTTTCCATAATTATTTTGTTGTATATGCTGTTTGCAGTACTTTAATCTGTTGTGATTCCGAACTTGGGCTTGCGATGTATCCACTGTCCTCTCGTGAAGTCGGGGAAATTAACCACAGCGCCCCCCTGTGCAACCGACTGTTCCGACAAACCGGATATGGCGCTCCATGCGGCGGCGTCGTAGCAGTCCATCGGTGCGGGTTTTTTGTTGCGTATGGCGTCGATGAAGTCGTACATCATGATGAAATCCATCCCTCCGTGTCCTGCTTCTGCGGCTTTTGTTTGGAGGGAGTTCCAGAGTTGATGGTCGTATTTGTTGAACCATTCTTCGGATTTGTCCCATGTGTGGGGTTTAGACGCGCCTTCGACGTAGACATGGTTGCCGTCGTTCATCCACAGTCCTTTCGTTCCCTGAATACGGAATCCGAGCGAATAGGGGCGTGGTAAATTTGTGTCGTGCGTGACGACGAGGGTTTCTCCGTTGGCGCATTTGATCATGGTTGTAACGATGTCGCCGAGGTTGAAATTGATTTTAGCGTAGGGGTGGTTCTCTCCTCCGTTTTCGACGATAAAATTATGTAATCCTCTCGATTTTGTGGCCATGGCGGAAAGCGTGAGGAAGCGGTTGCCATAGTTGATGTCCATGCAGTTGGCAACGGGTCCGACGCCGTGCGTGGGATAGATATCTCCGTTGCGCGAAACCGAATGTTGTGTGCGCCACTGCGCTTCTGCGAAGGCTTCTTTTCCCATGAGCAGTTTACCTCCTTTTTTGAATCCGTATTGCGTTCCGTCGTTGAATTTCACATCGCGCAGGTCGTGTTCATATCCGCAGCCGCCGTGTATCATTTCTCCGAAAAGTCCCTTCCTGACCATGTTGAGAGCGGCCATACAGTCGCGTCGGTAGCATACATTTTCCAGGATGTTTAATTGACTTCCTGTGGCTTCTGCGGTATTAACCAGGTCCCAACATTCTTCTACGGTGTTTGCGGCCGAAACTTCTACTCCTACGTATGGCGTTCCCGCTTTCATTGCGGCAATCGACATGGGGGCATGCCATTCCCATGGGCTTGCAATGATTATGCAGTCAAAGTCTTCGTTGTTGAGCATTTGTTCGAAGGCGCGTTCGTTGCCGGTATAGATTTTGGGTTGCGGTACGTTGAACTTGGCAATGTGTTTGAGCGTGCTTTCGATGGGGCCTTTCTGTATATCGCAGATGGCTACGATCCGTGTGTCTTCTATCGAGAGGACGTTGTTGATGTGTTCCTGGCAGCGCGATCCTGTGCCGATAAATCCGAAGCGCAGTTTGCCGTCGTCTTTTCCCTGGGTTTTCTTTTTTTGTTGTGTGGCCGTAATGTTGTTGATAGCGGCATCCGTTTTGTTTGCCACGGCGATTCCTGCTACTCCAATCCCTGCGGCTGTGAATTTTTTAATGAAATTTCTACGAGTGTTCTCCATAATTTTTAATTTATAATTTTTAATTTATTGTTATTTGTTTTATTGGTTTATAATTTTCTCTATTTTACGTATCAAGTTTTCAGCGGGTGCAATGATGGGCAATATATCTTTTTCTTTTACTATTTTCCAGTCGTCACGGTCTCCGCTATGGCGAAGTTCGAAAAGGCTGTTGCAGTATTTGCTTTCTTCTTTTCAAAACATGAACGCCGTTTCCCTGATTATTTCCGAAACAGTGGGATGTGGAAAGACGATTTCCTGAAATTCTTTGAGTGTCATTTCCTGTTCGATGGCGATACATGCGCCATAAATTATTTCTCCGGAAGGATTTCCTATCATATGGACGCCGAGTATTTCACCGTATTTTTCGCCGGTCAAAATTCTGCAAATGCCGTTTCCAGCTTCGTTTTCGGCAACAAAACGTCCTGCGTATGTCATTGGCAATTCTGCAATTCTACAGGCAATCCCTTCTTTTCTTGCGGCCTCTTCGGTCAGTCCTGCGCTTGCTACTTCGGGATTGGTATAGACCACGCCCGGAATGGCATTGTAGCGCATCCTGTCTTTTCCGCCGGTCAGGTTATTTACAACCACTTCTCCTTCGCGACTTGCCGTATGCGCCAGCATTGAAAAGCCTGTAACATCGCCTGCAGCAAAAACGTTCGGCACATTTGTACACATTCGACTATCTACCTTAATGGCGCCTCTGTCCAATTCAATAGCCAGGTTTTCAATCCCGAATCCTTTTGTAACAGCCTTGCGCCCCACGCTCATCAGTATTTTCTCTCCTTTAACGGACGAGCATACGCCTGCCGAATCAATAAAAACGACTTCATTTCCGTTGATTTCCGTCACTTTGCATGAAAGATGGAACTTTATTCCTTTTTTTGTATAAATATCACGCAACATGGCGCTGATTTTTCCTTCCATGCCGCCCAGAATTTCCGGCAACATTTCAACAACAGTAACGTCTGTTCCCAAACTGTTGTAAAAACTTGCAAATTCCATCCCGATAACTCCTCCTCCGATGATAATTAACGAGCGGGGTTGTTCCTTCATGTCCAGGATTTCGCGGTTGGTCAGGAGAATATCTTTAGCTTCTTTCACTCCTTGTATGGGGGGAATAAAAGCTTCCGATCCTGTACATATTAACAGATTGGCGGCATAAAACGTTTCGCCGTTGCTTTCGATTTCGATACCGTCGGTCGAACGGCCTTTGATGTAAGCCTCGCCTTTGACGACGCAGACGTTGTGCGCCTTCATTTTTGCAGTGATGCCGGCTACTAATTTTTTCACGATTTTGTTTTTCCGGGCTATTATCTTGCCAAAGTCGAACGTTACACCTTGCGCAGAGACACCGTATTTGTCGCCATGCATGGCGCTGTCATACGTTTTGGCGCTGTATAATAATGTTTTTGTCGGAATACAGCCTTCATTGAGGCATACGCCTCCCAATTCTTTTTTTTCGAAAAGCGTAACATTCATTCCTTTTTTACCTGCGCGTTCTGCAGCCACATATCCTCCCGGACCTCCTCCTATTATTGCTAAATCTATCATATTTAATATTATTTATGGATTACTGTTTTTTAAATCTTGTTATTTCCCGTCGTATGCGTTATCATCGAAAATACTGTTTTCCTGCATTTCAATATTTTCCTCCAACAATGCCTTGCTTTCTTCTTCCGGAAGTTCATGAATGGCTTTCAGCTTGCTCATCATTACATTTGTTCTTGTCCCGACGGCATCATCAATATTTTTTATTCCTCCCTCCAAATTCTTTTTTACGTTAAGCAGTACTTTATTGAATTTTCCAAACTCTGTTTTAACCGCGCCGAGAATTTTCCATACTTCACTTGAACGTTTTTCTATTGCCAGCGTTCTAAATCCCATTTGCAAACTGTTCAACAAAGCAACCAGATTTGTCGGTCCGACAATGATAACCTTGAAATTCTGCTGTAATGTTTCAATAAAACCAGGGCGGCGCAATATTTCTGCGTATAATCCTTCTGCAGGCACAAATAAAATTGCAAAATCTGTTGTTTTCGGCGGTTGAATATATTTTTCACAAATATCTTTTGCGCATTTTTTTACCGAATTTTCAAATTGCCTTCCGATTGTTTCGACCATCTCTATGTTATTATCATAAGCATCCATCAATCGTTGATAATCTTCTACCGGGAATTTTGAATCAACAGGAAGTAAAACCGACTCTCCGTCGCCGCTTTTCCCGGGTAATTTAATGGCATATTCCACTACTTTTCGATCTTCATCGGGGTGGTCGTTTTTGACAAATTGCTCAGGTGAGAGGAATTGTTCCAAAATAGCGCCAAGTTGAATCTCTCCGAAAGTGCCTCTTGTTTTTACATTGGTAAGCACTTTTTTCAGATCACCTACGCCTGTTGCCAGGGTTTGCATTTCTCCAAGTCCTTTATGAACCGCTTCAAGTCTCTCGTTTATAATTTTAAACGATTCGTTAAAACGTTTTTCCACACTTTCCTGTAACTTTTCATCTACGGTCTTTCTCATTTCTTCAAGTTTTTTATTGTTATCTTCTTGAAGAATCGCGAGTTTTCTTTCAATCGTTTCTCTTATTTCTTTTAATTTAACCTCTGTTTCTTTTTTGATATTGTCTTGTATGTTTGCAAGGTTGTCGAATTTTTGCCTTTGCAGTTCATTGAAATCTTTTACGTTTTGTGTGAATTTGTCTTCAAAGGATTTCAGGGAATTTGTCTGTTCCGTTCGATTGTCTTTCGCCGATTTTTCATGTTGTTCCTGTAAGGTTCTTGTTTTATCGTCAAAAGTTTTCGTTAATTCCGAAAGCCTGTTGGAATATAATTCAAACTGATTGAGTTGGACGTCGGAAAGGTCTTTAAGCGTTTTGGTCAAATTGTCGCTTAACATCTTAAATGAATGATTTAATTCATTTCTGTTGTCTTTTGCTTCGTTTTCGGATTTTTCAATCAGATTTTTAAGTTTTTCATCAAATACTTTAACCAAATTATTGAGTTGTTGAGCAAATGTATCAAACTGATTTTTTTGCGCATTGGAAAGCTCTGCAACAGTTTTTGTAAGTGTTTCGCCCAACGTTTTAAACGAATGGCTCAGTTCTTCCCGGTTTTCCTTAAATGCTTTCTGATTTTCCTCTCTGTTTCTCCCAAATTCATCGCGTATCAGATAATCAATTTTTGACATATCGGAATTAATGCTGTTGAGTTTGGTTAAAACATCATCAATGTCGGTAACGTTTTTTTTTGTCAAAGTAACGATGATATTGACAATCGTAAGAATTATCAGCACCGCAATTAAGATTGTCGTTATCATGTTTATCTCCATTTATTAAGTATTTTGAAATTTATCTTATTTCAATGTTTTAAAACGCAAAGATAACATGAAATTTCCAGATTATACATAAGAAATTAAAAATGTCTTGCAAAAGTTTATAGAAGAAAAACAGGAGTTTTTTTTTCGACATGTAAAATTTATTTGGTCGAACGGGTAGATAAATTATTCATTTAAACAGATAATTACCTTTTGTATCGACGGCAACGTTCAATGCCTTGTGTTCCGAAACGAATTCGTTGTAACCGATTTTCAGATTTGTCCAGAAATCAATCAATTCTTGATTTTTTGCATGTTGATTTTTATAACCGTCAAAGTTGATATCCGTCATTCGAAACGGAAAAAGATAAACGGAGATATTTTTTTGCCCATTATTACGGGCATAAACGGCATATAGATATATTTCCTTGATTTTATCGTCCGTCATCGGCAGGCAACCAATGGTAGCGCATGAACCGTGAATGAAAATATCGCCGCCCGGATGTTGGACTGCGCTTTTTATCTTGTCAGAGGGATTGGGATAATTGATGCCCAGCGATAAATAAAAATTGCTTGCCGGATTAAAACGGTCTATATGATAAAATCCTTCCGGGACTTGCCTGTCGCCTTGTTTTCGTTTGGGACCCAATTTGCCTGACAAAGCGCATATATTATAAATGGCAATCCGTATGTAAACATTTTCATTTTTCTTTTTGGCATAAATTTCCAATTGCTTTTCCGCTTTGTAAATCGTAATCAGGATATTTACAGCATCGACGGAGAGTCCGTGTTTTTGCAAATTATCGGCAATCATTTGTTCCTTTTCGGAAAGAGCCGTTCGCACGCCGGCAAATTTCCTTTGTTGAGATAGAAAATCCTGTGCAAACGCGCTATTACAACAATTTGCCGTTACAAGAATTATAATAATATTTTTCATGTTTTTTTAATTAAATAGCAGATCAACCAGTCTTTCTGCCCGATATTTGTCCGAAAAAACAGGAAGCAGCAATCTTTTGCGCAATTCAAGACAATCTTCCGAAAAAGGCTTTTGCATCAAGTCATTACAGATTTTTATCATTTCTTCCCGATTACGGGCAATATAACACAATTCGTCCAATCCGCTTCCCGTTGTCATCATCGGATTTACCACAATATTACGTCCTGCAAACAGGCTGTTTAATAATTTAAGTTTCAGTCCCGTATCCTGAAACGTAACAAGCAGGATGACTTGCGCCGTACGAATCAGTTCGCCGATTTGTTCCTCCAAAGGATTTGCTTCAATTTTTATATGCCTGTGTTTTAAAGCCGCTTTCAGTAAAGTCTTCGACGGATTCATTCCTGCTATAATACACTGATAATTGTTCAATTCCGGAAATATCTCCCTGATCAGGTAAAGTGCAGCTTTTTCGTTTTCCTTTACGGACAGTTTTCCGTGATAAAGGATGAAACCGGACTGTCCGGGTACGACTGATATCGAAGCATTTCCATGAAAACTGGGCATAAATTCTACTTTGTTTTCCGGAAAAGTCTTTTGAAAATATGCGGCGTCGGTTTTTGAAACTACAAGGATCAAATCGGCAGCTGCAACTTTCGATTGAAAGCGTTTAAAACGTAAAGCCTCAAGATAATAGAAACATTTCTTTATCAGATTATTTTCGGCTTTCCCGATTTCACGATAATAATCATGCTCAATATTGGATTCACGGAAAACTTTAAACCTGTTTTTCAGACGACTGTCATTCAGGTAATAACACGTATGTAATCCTTCAAACAGCACCGGAGAATCATTTTTCAACAGATTATCTATCAGCCGCCTGTCTTTACGGCTGTAAACGTTATAGGGCAAAAACGACAAGTTTGTTAAAAATCCTGTTTTACGGCGATAATAATGCACTTCCTTGCAAATATCTTCAAGTTCTTTCACTCGAGGGCGTTCATATTCAAAACAATGCAAAATAACTTTCACGCCGCAATCCTGTAACGCCTTAATTTTGTAGTAAATATCAATAACTCCTCCATAATTGGCAGGATAAGGTATGTTTAATGCAACAATATTCAATATTTTATTCATTATCAGTCAACTGTTTAAATATTTCCATAAACTGTTTTGCCTGTTCTTCTCTCGAAAATTTTCTAATCTCCTCCCTGTTTGATAAATTAATGAACGGTTTGTTTGATTTCCAGTTTTCAAAATAATGTTTGATGAACTCATAGACTTCATCGGCATTATGTGCTGAAAGTCCCGAATTTGTTTTATTGATCACTTCTTCGAGACAACCTTCGTCGCCTCTGACACATAAAATCGGCTTTCCAACAGCTAAATATTCAAAAAATTTTGTTGTCATCACACCTTTCGGACCTTTTTCGTCCGCTTTATTGGTCAGTATCAATAAAATTGAACTTGAATTTAAGATTTCGGGGATTTCAATCGCAGACACATAACCGTAATAACTCATAAAATCCTTGATTACGGGATATTTCATTATTTCATTTTTAATCATCAATTCGGATTTTCTATCCACAAACCAGCGTACCCCGAACTGCCTTGAACAAATAATTTTCTCCAAGGAAAGCCTTTCCAGCGCTTTAAACAGCAAATCGGGATTACGCATTTTCGTGCTAATCAGGCGACCGGTATAAGTTATATGGAATTTGTGCGTCTTAATATCAAGAGGATAAAAAATTTCAGGGTCGAAACCGTTATAAATCAGGCTGACATTCGGGTTATACTGTTTCAAAACCGAAACATGCCAGGGCGAAACGGTTGTTACAGCTTTTGCAAAACGAAGAATATCATTCCTTTTTCTTAGATTTTTAAATTTGAAGTAATTAATTATCAGCTTTTCAAACCCTAACAATCTGGGTATTTTATGCGAAATAAACTCATCGCCTGTGTATTGTTCAATAATATCACGTAAATCTGCGACAAGCGGCAAGCCTGTTCGACGAGCAAGTTTTTCGGCCGCCGGTAACGGGAAAATACGGTAAGAACTGCATAGAATAAGTTTAAAATCATGTTTTTTGATCTGCTTCAATGCTTCTTTATAGAAAATTTTGCTTTTACAGTCAAAAAATAAATCCGAAAGTACTCCCCTCCCCCATTCTATTTTTCTTGCCCAACCGGTCTTTTTATAATATTGAACATAAGTAACTTCAATGTCTTTTTTAAGAAATTGAAATGATTTGTCGTCAATATATTCGGTGATTACGACCGGATTCCAGCCATTTATTTTGAGATATTTACACAAATATCCCATTCTCGGTCCGAAAGATGGCGGAAATATATCGCAGAGAATCAGTATGGAATTCATTTTGCAAAGATACACGAAATTTTCGACATTACACACAGACGGATAAAGTTAGTAAAAATCTTTAGCAGACAGGAGACTGCTCTCGTCTGCAACGGAGACGAAAAACACGTCAAAAAGGCCGGCAAAAGCGCCGGCAAACGAAAATAAAATCCGTACTAAAAATTCCATACTGTTGATAATTCGTAGCAGACTTCCACCGCCAAGATATGGATTATGCACGTCGCACAAAAAATCTCTGATATCATTCGTAAGATATCAGAGACATAAAAAAATTATTATTATGGAAATGAATGGTTGTGATTCCGGAGCGACTCGAACGCTCGACCCACAGCTTAGAAGGCTGTTGCTCTATCCAACTGAGCTACGGAACCGATCTTTTCATTTTCGGGGTGCAAAGATAGCATTAAATTTTCAAATTACACACAAACAAATAAAAATGCCCACGTATCCAATCTACATGAGCGTTGTGTTGCTTTCCTTTTTCTGCATGTCGAATATAAATTTGTGAAGTATACTGACGACAAAAACTAAGCTAATGCTTTATCCGTAAATATTTATATCTTTTTTTCCTTTCTTACATATTTATTATAAATTTCATTTTTCCTTCTTCACCGACCATCCGAAATGCCCGATTAATTCGCCGACTCCGTAATAATTTCCATGCGAATATACGAGCAAATCGGCAGCTTGCATATCAAATGCTCCGGTTTGGGGATTTATAAACTTCTCGTCGGCGCACACATTCACCACGTCCGAAATAAACATATCGTGAGAACCAAGTGCAAATACTTCTTTCACACGACATTCAATACAAAGCGGCGACTCTTCAATCAGCGGTGCCTGTACGACAGACGACTTCCCTGCAGTCAGTCTCATTTCCTCAAACTTGTTATGCTTTTTCCCCGACACCACGCCACACCAATCCGTTGCATAAGCCATGTTTTTAGTAGTTAGATTGACAACAAATTCCATGTTTTTTTTAATGATCGAGCAAGAATGTCTTTCGGGACGTACGGAAATGTAACACATCGGTGGATTTGAACAAATCGTACCTGTCCAGCTTGCCGTCATTATGTTATATTCCGAAGGTTCACTGCCGCAACTTATCATTATTGCGGGCAACGGATAAATCATTGTGCCCGGTTTCCAGTCTTGTTTCATTTTATTATTATGTCTTCCTTGTTAATTTTTCGTTCGCAATAGCGACATTTTATGATACCCATTCCTTTGTCTATTACATGGAATTGTGTATGCATGGGTTCATTGTTCGTGATACATTTCGGATTGTTGCATTTCACAATATCAACGAGTTCGTCCGGCAGACTGACATATTTTTTCTCAACGACTTCATAATCCCGTATTATATTCAATACGACATTTGGCGCTACCACGGCAATACGGTTTATCTCGTCTTCTTCAAAAAACTTATCTGCAATTTTTATTACTCCTTTGCTTCCCATTTTTTTGCTTTCCAGATTATTGCCTATCGTAATCCGGTTTTTTGTTTTGTTGAGTCCAATGAGTTGAGCTACTTTAAAAAGCTGTTCCGACGGAATATGGTCTATTGCCGTACCGTTCTCGATAGCAGCAACCTGTAATTCTTTTTTCCTGTTTTCAGACATCTTGTTATTTTGTTATACGTTTCCAAATTCTAATAAACTTCGATTCCAAGCACATCGCAAATAATTGCTTCACGGACGAACAGACCGTTGCGAGCTTGTTGTATATAGTATGCTTTCGGATTGTCATCCACATCGTAAGCTATCTCTTTTACTCTCGGAAGCGGGTGCAGAACGCGCAAATTCGGACGCGAATTTTCCAGCATTTTGTCATGCAAAATATACACGTTTTTAATCCGTTCATATTCAACAAGGTCAGTAAATCGTTCACGCTGCACGCGCGTCATATACAAAATATCACTTTCATTGATTATTTCTTCCGAGAAAACAGAACTGTCCCGAAATTCAATATTGTGCAGACGACAAAAACGTTTTTGCTCATCAGGCATTTTCAATTCTTCGGGAGCAATAAAATGAAATTTCGGATTGAAATGCGACATTCCAGCAAGCAACGAATGAACCGTACGACCGTACTTTAAATCTCCTGCCATTGTAATGGTCAGATTTTCAAGTGTTCCTTGTGTTTTTTGAATGGAATACATGTCAAGCAACGTTTGGGTTGGATGCTGATTGGCGCCGTCTCCGGCGTTAATTATCGGTATATCTGTTATTTCCGAAGCATATCTTGCCGCTCCTTCGAGGTAATGTCGCATAATGATAATATCCGCATAGTTGCCGACCATCAGGATGGTATCTTTCAGTGTTTCACCTTTTGCCGAACTTGTAGTCGAAGCGTCTGAAAAACCGACAACTCTTCCGTCAAGCCTGTTGACGGCTGTTTCAAAACTCAGCCTTGTCCGTGTCGAAGGTTCGAAAAAAAGCGTTGCCGCCACTCGTCCTTGAAGCAACTGACGATTCGGGTTTTCTTCAAACTTCCGTGCATTCTCCAATATGCGCAAAATATCGTCCTTTGCGCATTGTTCTATTGATACTAAACTTTTCTTTAACATTGTTTTTTTATACTCTTTCAGCCACAAATGTAAGCATATATTTATCAATAAAAAAGCTTTCAATTATTTTATTCCAACCGGATTATATCTTCATTCAGTATGGTCAATTTTTCCAGTCCGTTTTTTGTTACGAGGAAGCTATTTTCAATTCCTACTGCGCCTGTTTGCGGAATAACAAATTTCGGCTCTATGGCTATAATCATGTTTTCTTTTAAAACATCTTTCGAGCGTGGAGTAAGCACCGGCGGCTCGTTTATTTCAAGACCTATTCCATGTCCAATAAATTTTGCCTGTTGCCTGGTTCCCATAAAATAATCCGTAAGCCCTTCTTTTTCGACTATTTTATAAGCAATATTGTAAAGTTCGGCGCATGAAATGCCGGGCTTTGCAACGTTTTCAATCGCATATTGGATATTAAGAGCTACATTATGGGCTTTGTAAGCCGCTTCCGGCAATGTTCCGACAGCAAAGACGCGCGTCATATCCGAGACATATTCCGTATAATTACCAGCCATATCTACCATTACGGCCATGCCTCTTTTGAGTATTGTCCCGTTTGCACCCAGCGGGCATAGTGATGACTGCCCGCCGCCTCCAAGCGCAAAATCATAAGGAGAAGGTATTTCAGCATTCGATCCGGCAAGCAAACTTCCCATAAAAATATTCATATTCCTTCCGTAAGTACGGAACAAACCGAAAGAGCCATTAATTCGCATACGATGTTCAATTTCAGCTTGTAATCTCAAATCGGTCATGCCCGAACGGTAACATTCCGTTACTTTTGAATAAGTTGAAACATGCTTTTCTGCCGAAAGGCGCATTTGACCGATTTCATATGTGGATTTTATTATTCTGGTCTTACGAAGCAATGCCGTAGCATTTTCAATTTTGGAAAAATTAAAAATATTTTGCAGTCTAGTATATTCATTATAAGATAATTCATCAGATTCTAAAAAAATTTTTTCAGGGACTTTGTAACCGTTGGATTTCATTATTTCCGTGATCTGCTCCGGTTTTTGAATCCAGAAAATACGTTCTCCTTTCAATTCTGCGGGACGTTTAATGAAAAACAGCGGCTCGTCATCCGCCGGTAAATAATAATATCCGTTAAAAACGACAGCCGTAAGGTAAAAAATATTGATATCCATGACGAGCAACATCCCTTCACAGCCAGCTTCACGAATCGTTTCCTGTATTTTTTGCTGTCTGAAAAACAAATCTTTAATCAGTTTTTTATCTATCATATTTTTTTCGGTTTTTCTGAATTTGATGGACAAAGATAATAAAAATTCCGAACTCTGTGCTGTCGCAAAATGGGAAATAACCAGATGCAGGGATTTCCAGTTATTGCCCGATCCCTCCCCATTAATAGTGAAAGCGCATAAAAATATCACGACAATTGGGGATTGTACAAAGCCGAGAACTCCCCTACCTTTGCCGCTCAAAAATGCAGTTATTATAAAACGAAATGAAACGCTATTTTTCTTTCCCGACATTATTACTTATTTTGTGTTCAACACTGAATATGCAGGCTCAGAGCAGCGATACAAGCCGCGTAGTGCCGGACGCCATATTTTCGCGCCTTTTACTGGGCGGTTACGGAGAAGCCTGTTATACCCGCAATTTTTTCAGCGGTAATCCTTTCCGGTACATGCGCCCGGAATCATACAAAGACGATCCCAGCCACGGACGTTTCGATTTACCGCATACCGTGTTTTTTGTCGGCTACGAATTTGGTAACGGATGGCGAATGAACTCCGAAATTGAATTTGAACACGGTGGCGCCGAATCAGCAATCGAAGTGGAAGCCGAAGAAGGAGGCGAATACGAACAGGAAATAGAACGCGGCGGAGAAGTCGTTTTAGAACAGTTCTGGATTGAAAAAACGTTCAACAAAGCATTGAATATCCGCGCCGGACATATCATCGTCCCCGTCGGACTGACAAACGGAAACCATTTGCCAACGCAATTCTTTACCGTCTATCGGCCGGAAGGAGAAAACACAATTTTTCCCTGCACCTGGCACGAAACAGGTATCAGTCTTTGGGGACGCATTTCCGACTGGCGTTACGAAATAATGTTGCTTCCCGGATTAGACTCCGACTTGTTTGGCAGAGACCGATGGATAGGAAAAGCGTCGGCTTCGCCTTACGAGTTTCGGATTGCTAATAAATATGCCGGCCTCCTGCGCGTGGACAATTATTCCGTTTCGGGTTTGAGGATGGGAATCAGCGCTTATTACGGCGAAAGTTTTGCCAACAGTATCATGCCTTCGTATGCCGATAAATATAAAAACGTAAATGGCGCCGTAAGCATCGGCGCTTTCGATTTTGAATACAACGCCCATCACTGGATAGCACGCGGTTATTTTGACTACGGACATTTGGAGGATTCGCAAATCCTGTCCATCTACAACCGGAATCTGCCCAAACAGTCGATTTCACCACGTACCAACATTGCTTCCGATGCTTTGGCCGCCGGAATAGAAGCCGGTTTTGATATTTTATCCAAAACGGCAAAACACAATACGCAAAAACTGTACCTCTTCGGACGTTATGAATACTACGATTCCATGTTCAAAACAGCCAAAGACATTCAAAAAGAAGAATGGTGTGGCCGCCAAAGAATAGTTGGCGGCATCAACTATTTTCCTCTCAACGATGTCGTTATCAAAGCAGAATATTCTGCCGGACTGCTGAAAAGCCCATATAATAACGAAAATTCCGTCTCCATCGGCATTGCATACGCCGGTTTTTTTACGAAATAATTTAATTTTTTAAAAATATGAAAACCTCAAGATTTACAATTTATTTACTCTTTGCCGTTTTATCAGTAAACGGATTTGTCGCATGCGACAAAAATGAAATGGACCCTTTTACCGAAAAAGAGAACGCTTTAGCGCCGATCATTCCCCAGTACGTGAACCATACGGTGATTGCTACCTACCGCTCGCTGGCCGATGCCACCATTGACCTGTATCAGTCGATCGATAACCTGAAAAAAGAAAAAACGGCAGCACATCTGAACACAGCCACTCAATCATGGATAAAAACCCGCGCACATTGGGAATTAAGCGAAGCATTCCTGTTCGGAGCAGTTGCTGATTTCGGTATCGACCCGCATATCGATACCTGGCCTCTTGACGAAGTAACATTTGTACAAACCATTAACAATTCGGATTTCATCGAAAGCATGGATGCCGACGACGGCGATGTATGGGCAGCCGACCATTTGGGTTTCGCACTGTTAGGGTTTCATGGCATTGAATACATTTTATTTAGAGACGGAGCTCCCAAAGAGGTCGACAATATTACTGACGGCGAACTGATATATGCGCACGCCGTTGCCGGCGATCTGCGCAACCAATGCGTCCGTTTGGAAGCCTCCTGGGCAGGTATCGATGCGATAACAGCAGAAAAAAAACAATTAATTGAAGACCTGGAACTGGCAATAACACCTTCCAACAGCCCTATTTCGTATGGGGAAAACATGCTCTTAGCCGGCGAACCGGGAAGTACCTACCGGACCGTCGCCAATGCTGTCGCAGCTATCATCTCCGGATGTATTGACATCTCCGATGAAGTCGGAGATGTGAAAATCGGAACAGCATACAACAAAGACGATGTGAATTATATTGAATCACCCTACAGCTATAACTCCAAAGTTGATTTTACGGATAATATTAAAAGCATCGAAAATGCCTACCTGGGCGGAGCTGATGCAAGCAAACGGGGCGCCTCAATCAGCGACTATATCAAAAGCGTGGATGCCGAACTGGATGCTTCGGTAAGAAGCGCCATCACAAATGCCATCGCCAAGATAAATGCTATTCCATACCCTTTTGCGAAAAATTACGCCTCTGCCGAAGCTGGCACTGCATTAAATACCTGTCAGGATTTGACCGAAACACTGGAAAAAGTGAAATCCGCAATAGAAGAATAAAATCATAAACACATGAGGAAAATCAATCGGCTTTCTTGCTCCTTCTGTCTGTCTTTACTGATGTTTACTTCCTGCGAGAATGAAAATCATTCGACAGACATTTTATCCCCCGAACTCTTGGAAGAATATTATGCCGGAGGAAAATTGGGAACCGTTTTCGACGATACTCCTTATGCATATGAACAGCCTGCGCCTGCGGTAGAAAAACAGGGATTTTCCATTTCATTCAAAATGGGAGAAGCTTTTTTTGAAAAAACGTTCAACAGTAACGCCACAGGCGTTCGTAAAGGACTGGGTCCCGTTTACGTACGTAATTCCTGCATTTCCTGCCACCCCGGTTACGGACACGGAAAACGAACGGAACAATACCGCGCCAACGATTTCGGGAACGGCTATTTACTGGTCGTCACCGACGAAAACGACAATTACATTACAACGCTTACAGGAATGCCGCAAACGCAGGCTGTTGCTCCGTTTTTACCGCCAATTAACGAATCGGGCATCAAAATCGAATGGAAAGAATATCACGACAAATACGGCAACACTTTCCCCGACGGCGAAAAATACAGTCTGATTTATCCGGAGGTAACCATTGCACGGGAAGCCTTCAACGTACCGATGCCGGAATTTTACAAAGTACGCCTGGAAGCAACCATCGGAATTTACGGAACCGGACTGATCGACGCTATCCCCGACGATTCCCTGCTGGCGCAATTCCGCCATGAAAAAACGCTGGGATTTGTCCTGAACGACACCAAATATCAACCCGAAAACTTCATCCGGGAAATTGACGGAACTGCTCATCCGGGACGTTTCACTTACGGACTTACACGAGGCACACTGCAAAACGGACCCGGCGCCAATGCGATATGGAACATTACCAATGTAAACCGTTCGGATAGAAAATCGCATTACATTACGGAAGCTTATGCCTTGGCCATGTCGAAACACGAAACTGTTCAAAAAGAACTGGAAAAAACGGAAATCGAAATCTACGACTACCTGATGTCGAAAAACTTACCGGAGGAAATGTCTGACGAAGATTATATCGACTTTATGGTATGGCACCGAGGCTTGGCAGTACCTGCCGCGCGCCACCTGGATGATCCGGTCGTACAGAAAGGAAAAAAACTTTTTTACGATAACGGCTGTACTGCTTGCCACCGTCCTTCGTGGACCACCGGCACCGACAATTACAGCGGCGACCCCATGGTAAAAGAAAAACTTCCACGTTATCCATACCAAAAGATATATCCCTACTCCGATTTTCTGCAACACCGGCTGCAAATGGCAAATGATATCCGTACCGGCTGGTGCCGCACTACACCGTTGTGGGGACGGGGACTTTCCGAAAAATGCACCGGCGCAAGCGAACATCTGCACGACATGCGTGCACGTAACTACGTTGAAGCCATTATGTGGCATGGTGGAGATGCCGAAAAATCAAGGGAAAAATTCCATAAAATGTCGAAAGACGAGCGCGACGCTTTAATCAAATTCCTGGAATCAATATAATCCGAAGAAAAGTCAAGGCTTGATGTCGGGCGTCGTCGAGTCTTGACGTAACCCGTCGTCGAGGATGCAACAAAAACAGGGGAATGAAACAAGCATGTGAAAAAGATGTATGACAACCCGGCATCGTGAACAACTTAACCCAACTTGGCCAAAATCATCCAAAAAACAAGGGAAAACGAGATAATTAAACGAATAGTAATATTGATATATCATTGTTAGTCAAATAATTGCAAAGTATATGATTGCGAAA
>JAITJX010000113.1 GCA_031278765.1 Tannerella sp.
AGATTATCCGCGAGATGGCGTCGGGCACAGGCCGTCTCGACCTCTGCCTGATATACGAGAACCGGAAGTACCCCATTGAACTGAAAATTCGCTACGGCGACAAATACCTGGAAGAGGGCATTGAGCAGACCACCCGCTACATGGAGCTGCACTGCTGCCGTGAGGGCTGGCTGGTGGCGTTCGACCGCCGCCCGACCGTCAAATGGGAGGATAAACTCTACTTCAGGAAGGAAACGGTGGACGGGAAAACGGTTACGGTGGTGGGGGTGTAGGGGTGCATTTGTGTATGCACTTGTCACTTTATGAATAAAGCGTGTAAACCGATTTTCAAAAGTTTGCATGCTTTTTTTGCATGTAAGAAATTTTTAAATCATTGAATTATTAAATTAAACATATATGAAAAATCTAATGAAAAAAACCTTTTTTGGCATGTTATTCACCTGCGCCACATTATGTGTGTTTGCGCAGGAGCCAGACGAGTATCAGCCTGTACCGTGGAACACGTACCAACAAGCGCAAACCGTTGTGTTGGACAACGGTCTTATCCGGCGGGAAATCGACTGTTCCAACCGCCATGTTACGGGAAAATCGTTTTCCCGGCTCGCTATCCGGACCCAATTTATAGAGGAACAGTCGCCGGAATTTTCCCTTCGGATAGACGATGCCCCTTTCACGGGACTGAGCGAATGGGAGCACGTTTCCTCGCGGGATACAACGGACGCGAATGGCGGGAAAGGCGTCATCCTTTCACTCCGTCAGGCGGAGAAAAAGGTCACGGTCGAATTGATTTACCTGCTGTATTCCGGTCATCCGGCGGTTTACAAAACATTGCGCCTGACGAACCGGGGGACGGACGGCGTCAAGATAGAGGCCGTAGACGTCGAGTCGCTACGGTTGAACCTGTGGCCGACGCAGACGTGGGTGATGCGGCAATATGCAAGGTATAAGTGGCTGGGGCCGTACACGGGTACTGGGACGATCCGCTGATTATCGTTCATGATACGGAACGTGAACAGGGGATGGCCATCGGCAACGAGGCTGTCGGCGTTGTTAAGCGGACAACCGTCTTTACGGACGGCCAGTCTGTCACAGCCGGGCTGACGCATCCGGAACAGGCTTACGGATTCAGGAAATGGCTCCGCCCCGGCGAGCAGTGGACTGCTCCGAGGATATTCACCGCCCTGTATGACCGCTGCTCCGACGCCTCTTTTGCATTGAACACCATCGTGCCGGATTTCGTCCGGAAACACACGAACATGCGCATCGAACAGTTGCCCCGAAAACCCATGTTTGTGTATAATACATGGAGTCCTTTCATGCGCAATATTGATGAGGCGACGGTGAGGGAACTGGCCAAAGCGGCGGCGGAATGTGGCGTGGAGGAATTTGTCATTGACGATGGCCGGCAAGTGGAGGCGGGCAGTGAAGGCGACGACTGGGAAGTAGACCGGAAGAAGTTTCCCAACGGGCTGCGTCCCGTTTTCGACTATATCAAGTCGCTGGGCATGAAACCCGGCCTGTGGATTAGTCTGGCGACGGCCAATTTTTCCAGAAAGAATTACAGGGCGCATCCCGAATGGTTTGTGCGGGATGAACACGGCCAAATCGCCAACCTGCACTCCGGAGACGGCCAAAACAAAACGGCCTGTATGGGAACGGACTGGTATGATTATATCAGGCAAACACTGCTCCGGCTGGTGGACGAGCACGGGCTGGCTTACGTCAAATTAGACCTGGCCATCGAAACAAGCGCCTACGTTTACGACGACAGGCGCACCGGATGTTATGCAACCGGTCACCCGCACCACCGCGACCACGCCGAATCGTATGGCGTGATTTATGAACGCTGCATGCAACTGTTCGCCGAGTTGCACCGCGCGGCGCCCGACCTGTTTATTGACTGCACGTTTGAGACGGCCGGCAAGCTACAACTGATGGATTACGGTATAGCCGCATACGCCGAGGGGAACTGGCTTTCGAATGTCGAACAAACCAGCCCGACCGGGCCGCTACGCATCCGCAACCTGTCGTGGGGGCGTACGCCTGCCTTGCCGGCCACTTCACTGGTCATCGGCAACCTGCACATGGACGGGGAATACCACGAACTGGGCTTCAAGTCGCTCGCCGGCTCGCTGCCGATTATGCTGGGCGACCCCCGCAAGCTTACTGCGAAAGAAAAACAGCGCTACAAATCCTGGTCAGGATGGCTCAAAACGCTGGAAGACCGACATGTTTTCATGTCGTTCCGGCAAGACCTGCCGGGCTTCGGCGAACCGGCGGAGGGTTTCTGGGATGGCTTTTGCCGGCTGAACACGGATACCGACAGCGGCGGAGTAGTCGGCGTGTTTCGGCACGGCGCCGCCGAAACGTCGCGAACGGTGACGTTGCCCTGGTTAGACGCCAACAAGACTTATCTTGTGAAGCAGGGTTTTGAAGGAAAATCCGTCGCTACGCAATCGGGAAAGGAACTGACCGAAAAAGGCTTTCCCGTAACGCTCAAAGAAAAGTATGATGGAGAATTATTTGAAATAGCAGAAAAATGAAAAGATCGCCCCTCCGTAGCAAAACACTTTTTTTCTTGAGGAAAAAACTTTTTTTCTTGAGAGGAAGACTTTTTTGCCTTAACGGAAGACTCTTTTTCCCTAGTGGAAGACCTGTTTTCAGGGTGGAAAACTTTTTCTCTCAAGAAAAAAACCTTTTTTCTCAAGGAAAAGATAGACATGAAGCAGTACTTTGTAATATTCATTTTTCTATTGATAATGTATCTCCTGCGGAGAATCCATTCGTTGATTTTTAGCCGGAAAATATTTTTCTTATCCCGAACTCAGGTTATTCAGTCTGACAGCGAGAAACAACACTGTGTAAGAAAAACTTTAACAGAATAAACTTTATTTATTGATTAAAACATATCGGGCAAAAGCCTCCATATTACCGCCTTCGGCGCTGGCGTCTACATCTTCCGGGCGGAAGGAAAGAGCTGCAAAATTCGTCAGTATTAAATTTTTAATAAAGTATATAAGAAAGAAGGGCAAGCCGTGAGGTTTGTCCCTTCTTCGCGTCATTTACAGTTCCCTGATCCATATATTGCGGAAGCTTACAGGCTCGCTGGGGTCGCCATGACTTTGCAGGACAACAGGTCCCGGCCCGTGTTTTTCCACTCTCGGAAATCCGATATATTCGGTAGTGCCGATAATAGTGGTATTGTTTTGCACAACGATGCCATTGTGAATAACCGTTACTCTTGGAGGCGTACGATAAGTTCCGTCGCCCTTAAAGGTCGGAGCGGTATAAATAATATCATACACGTTCCATTCGCCGGGCGGGCGCATGGCATTGACCAGCGGCCTCGACTGTTTGTAAATGCTTCCGGCTTGTCCGTTCGAATACGTTTCATTCCCGTAACTGTCCAAAACCTGCAGTTCATATTTCCCCTGAAGGTAAATGCCACCGTTGCCACGCGCCTGTCCTTCTCCTGTTATACCGGAAGGCACACGCCATTCTATGTGCAACTGAAAATCCTCAAATTTTCGTTTCGTTTGAATATCTCCGTGCTGTTTATTCACGGTAAATACTCCGTTACTGACAGTCCATTCTGCCGGCCCCTTTGTTTTAACACTTTCCCACGCGGACAAATCTTTACCGTCAAATAAAACTGTTGCGTCGGAGGGCGCAGAGTTTGTTTCGATATTTCCGGGCGTCACAATATCCGGTTGGGGTAACCAAAATTCCGACATGCCGGGATGCATTTTTTCCGGTTCGGGATAACTTTTTTGAGCGTAAGACGAAAAACTTGCAAGAAGCGTAATCGCAACTGCATTGACTTTTAAAATATTTCCTTTCATATTTACTATAAATTTAAGTTTCGCTGCAAATATACATGAAATTTATCAATCTCACATCATTTGAAGATTTGAGTTGTGCATTATAGCTTTGTACTGTAATTTTTGTGTTGTAAATTTGCGGCGCAAATAACTTTTATTGTATTGGAGAAATCAAAGGAAATGTACGATGTCATTATATTAGGCGCCGGCGCTTCGGGGCTTATGGCGGCTATTCATGCGGCAAGAAGAGGACGCAGGGTATTCGTCGTTGATCATGCGGAGAAAGTGGGAAAAAAACTGCTTATATCGGGCGGCGGAAAGTGTAATATCACGAATAGGCATATTTCCGCGTCCGATTATATTGGCGAGAACAATTCTTTTTGCCGATATGCGCTTAAACGGTTCACGCCAGAATCGATACTCAGCATATTAGGTGAAGCGAATATAAAAACCGAAGAAAGGACACACGGACGTATTTTTTGCCAAAAAGGCGCTGACGAAATAGTCGCTTATTTGTATAAAACATCGGAGAACGGCGGTGTTCATTTTTCTTTGAATACAGAAATATCGGAAGTGTCGCATACGACGCATTTCACAGTGAAATGTGAAGACCGGCAATATGAATCGCAACATCTGCTTGTGGCAACCGGCGGGCTTGCCTGGCCGCAGATCGGCGCAACAAACTCAGGTTACCGGATTGCAAAACAATTTGGGCATAAAGTGACGCCATTGAAACCTGCCCTGACGGGTTTTATTCTTCCGCAGGATTCTCCTCTTTTGAATCTGCAAGGCATCAGTCTTAACGTACAGCTGTATATTAAAGGGAAAAGTTCCGTGATAGAGGAACCTTTGTTATTCACGCACAGAGGTATCAGCGGTCCTTCCGTACTTCAAGTCTCCTGTTTCTGGGGAAAAGGCGATACGGTCACAATCAATTTTCTGCCATCAAAAAATGCCGTCTCGCAAATGCACGAGCCATGCAACGGTAAACTGTTGGCCAAAAATCTATTTATGCAGTTTTTACCCGAAAGACTTGTTAAGGCAATCATCCCCGACGATTTATCGGAACGTAAAGTAGCCGAATTTAGCAAAAAAGACCGTAGCGCCATCGCCGAATGTATCCACGCATTTCCGGTTTGCCCTGATTCGTGCGAAGATTTTTCAAAAGCGGAAGTGACGCTGGGAGGCGTCGGCATCGGCGAGATAAACCCCAAAAGCATGGAGAGTATGCTACAAAAAGGCCTTTTCTTCAGCGGCGAAGTAATGGATATAACCGGCAAACTGGGAGGATACAACATCCACTGGGCATTTGCTTCCGGCTACATTGCAGGGCAATATATTTAATTCCGTCTGCATTTTTTGGCCTGCAGCCGGAATGTTTTTCCTCTCAGGAGGGTATTGTCAAGAAATTTCGACACAGTCAAATGCACCCACAGGCGGTAAAAATAATTGCCATCTCAAAAAAAAGTCTTATCTTTGCATCCGCTTTTTGAAGCCTGTCGCAGTGTGATGGGGAATTAGGAAGCAATCAACTAATTTTGAGTAACACAATAAAAAAATTAAAAAAAGATGAAGACATTTAAACTTGAAGGAGAACCGAGAGAAAGTCTCGGTAAGAAAGCGTCGAAAACACTTCGTAAACAGGGACTCATACCGGCAGTGCTGTATGGGCGGGAACCGGTAGCGCTGCCTTATGAGGGAAAGCTCAACAAGGGAGATAAAATAGTAACGCTGGGCGATAACAAAGGTATTATAGTTACCGATTTTACGGTTTCGTTCGATGGAATACGCAAACTTATCTATACCCCGGATATTTATGTCGTGGAGATAGATATTAAGGGAAACAGGGTTGCAAAAACAATCTTGAAAGATTCCCAATATCACCCTGTCAGTGATGCAATACTCCATATAGATTTTCTGGAAGTATTCGACAACAAACCGGTTGTAATGGAAGTTCCGGTTGTATTGAAAGGACATGCTATCGGCGTCAGAGCCGGCGGCAAATTGAATCAATCGCTACGTAAGTTAAAAATCAAAGGTTTGGTAAACAATATTCCCGAACATTTGGAAATAAACGTGGACAAATTGCAGTTAGGAAAAGTAATAAAAGCCGGCGATCTGAAATTTGACAACATCGAACTTATCAGTCCCAAAAACGCAGTCGTATGTTCGGTTAAAGCAACGCGTGCAGCACAAGGCGCCACACTGGAAAATGCCGTTGAGGAAATTGCGGAAGAAGAAAAAAGCGAATAATTTTTTAAGGGCGTTGAATTTGTCAGGAAGGGGGATAGGCGTGAGTTCATTCCCCTTTTTTATCGATTTACAGTTTTTTTTAAATATATTTTAGCGAATTGATATAATGAAATATTTGATTGTTGGTTTGGGTAATACAGGCGAAGAATATTGGGGCTCGCGCCACAATATCGGATTTCGTATTGTAAATGAACTGGTTGAATCGGCTTCAGGTTCGTTTTGCGAGGAACGTTACGGCGCCCTGTCGCGCATACGCATCAAAAATGCGGAATTGGTTGTACTAAAACCGAACACATATATGAATCTGAGCGGCAATGCGGTTAGGTTTTGGCTGCAGAAAGAAAATGTTGATAAAAAACAACTTCTCATCATTGTTGATGATCTGTCTCTTCCTTTCGGAAGATTGAGATTGAAGCCAAAAGGAAGTAACGCGGGACACAACGGATTGAAGAATATCGAAGAATTGCTTGCGACGGACGAATATCCGCGTTTGAGATTCGGCATCGGAAACAATTTCCGGCAGGGCAGACAGATTGATTTTGTGTTAAGCAAATTTGAGGCTGAGGAATTGGAAAAAATGCCTGAACACATGAAACATGCGGTAGAGATGATAAAAAGTTTTTGTCTCGAAGGGATTGATGTTGCCATGAATCGGTACAATTAAAAGTTTAAAGTTATAAAATTCAGAATAAAGGATGGAAGAAATACGGATAGATAAATGGATGTGGGCAGTAAGGATTTTTAAAACCCGTACCATTGCAGTTGATGCCTGCAGGAAAAATCGTATAAGCATTAATAATGTAAACGTAAAACCCTCGCGAATGATTAAAATCGGCGATGTCATTTCGGTCAGGAAACCACCCGTTACTTATTCTTTTCGAGTGTTGGGTTTGACCGAAAACCGCATGAGCGCCAAACTCGTACCGCAGTTTTTGGAAGATATCACTCCGCCGGAACAATACGAAATACTTGAAATGAACAAAATTTCGGGTTTCGTGGACAGAGCAAAAGGTCTGGGTCGCCCCACTAAAAAAGACCGCCGTGAACTTGACGACTTTACAGGCGAGCGATTTTCGTAATAAACGCATCCAATGATTTACGGAATATTGAATAAAGATATCGCATTGCAATTCCTGATTAAGAATTGGCATTTGAAAAAAAATGTTTATCTTTGCGTTTGCATTACGTAAAAAAACAAGCATGAAACCTTTAAATTTAGTTACATATCTGTTTCTTTTTCCGGGATTGTGCGCTTGCGATTCTGCCTCCGACATGTCGCCGAAAAGCGGAAAAGAATATGAAATAGTTGTTATAATGAATCATATCGCATGGGATGGTATTTCCGGTTCGTTAATAAGAGAACAGTTTTCCATGCCCGTTCCGTTTTTGCAGCAAGCCGAACCGTCAATGAACATCAAATACGTAATACCGGAACAAATCAATGATTCCATCAAATACGCAAGAAATATCCTTATCGTAGGTATTGACAAAACACAATACCCGACAATTTCATTTAAAAAGAAAACAGATAAATGGTCTGACGAGCAAGTTATTATATACCTTAATGCACCGGACGAACAGTCTCTTGAAGCCTTTCTGACCGAAAATCATAACTTTCTTGTAGATATCTTTATGCACGATGAAATAAACAGAGCCAAACGTAAACTTTTAAAAACACACAGTAATACGGTTTTAGAAATGGTGAAAAAGTATTTTGATATTACACTTTATGCTCCGGCAGACATCGTTTCATACAAAGACACAACCGATTGTATATGGTTTTCCAATAATACAGCCTTTGGGCGCACTGACCTTTTGGTTTTCAGTTTCCCCTTCGAAAATCGAGAATCGTTATCATTTAAAAATCTGATAAATAAAAGAGACTCTATCACAAAAATAATGATACCCGGATTTAAACAGGGAACTTATAAAACAACGGACAGGAATAATGTGAATTATTCAACAACAACCCTGAATGGCAAATATTGCGTAATAATACGGGGATTGTGGCATTTACACGGAAACGAAAGCATAGCGGGACCTTTCGTTTGCTATGCGCGTACCGATGAGCCTAACAGTCGCATAATTGTTGCGGAAGGATTTGTATATGAGCCTGTCAGTGAGAATAGAAATTATATCGGAAACATGGAAGCAACATTGCAAACCATACGCTTCCCAGATGAACAGGAAGAGAATTAAAAAAAAATAAAATATTAAAATGATAAAAATAGGCATTACACAAGGCGACATAAACGGAATAGGTTATGAAGTAATACTGAAAACGTTTGCGGACGAGAGGATTTTCGATATGTGCATACCGATTTTATTCGGATCACAAAAAGTTGCCAATTATTATAAAAAACCGATAGAAACAGAAGATATAAAATCAGCGGAATTTCAAGTGATTCACGATGCCAATAAAGCCGTTCGGGGAAAATTGAACATCATTCCGAGTATTGACGACAATACGCCAATAGAACCGGGACAGTCAACGCCAACGAGCGGTCTGGCAGCGCTGAAATCTCTCGAAAAAGCAGTTGAAGAATTGAAAAAAGGCGCTATCGACGGATTATTGACCGCTCCAATAAACAAACACAATATCCAAAGCGAAAATTTTCATTTCGCCGGACATACGGAATATCTGGAAAATCATTTCTCTGCCGATACAAAATCGCTTATGGTCCTGTTGAACGAAAAAATGCGCATAGCACTGGTTACAGGACACATCGCCTTATCGGAAATAAAATCGAGCCTCAATAGCGGAAAAATTGTTGAAAAACTGAAAATATTTCATAAATCACTGAAAGAAGATTTTGGCATTGCACGGCCACGCATTGCCGTTCTGGCGCTCAATCCCCATGCAGGCGACAACGGATTACTCGGAAACGAAGAAAAAAAAATCATACAACCTGCCATTACAGAGGCAGAAAATGCAGGAATTTCCGTTTTCGGGCCTTATGCCGCCGACGGCTTCTTTGGTTCGCGAAACCTGGATTTGTTTGACGGCGTCCTGGCTATGTATCACGACCAGGGGATTGCTCCATTCAAGGCTTTGGCTATGGACGAAGGTGTGAATTTTACGGCAGGACTTTCTGTTATCCGCACTTCGCCCGCACATGGTACGGCTTACGATATTGCAGGCAAAAACCTGGCTTGCGAAAATTCTTTCCGCCATGCGCTTTACACGCTGCTGGATATTTACAAAAACAGAAAAAAGTATCTATCCACCACCTCCAATCCGTTGAAAAAACAATATTTCGACCGAAGCGGCGACAAAGAAAAACTCGACCTCACAGGAGAAAGTTAAGAACCAAAGACCAAAAGTTTAAACAACCAATATGTTGAAAGATAAAATCATAGTCTATACATCGGGAACATTCGACATGTTTCATTACAATCATTTGAAAATGATTAATTATGCGCGCAGTTTGGGCGATATTCTGATTGTCGGCGTCAGCACGGACGAACTCGTTTCATCGTATAAGGAGAAGCCGATCATCCCCTTCAATGAAAGGCTGCAAATCATTGAAGCGCTGAAAACGCCTGATATTGTGATACCCCAGCGCACACTTGATCATACTGAAATCATAAAAAAATTAAACATCGACGCCTTCGTTGTCGGAGACGACTGGGTCGGAAAATATGATTATTTGAAAGATTTTGGCGTTCAGGTCTTTTATTTCCCTTACGGTTCGGGAATTTCTTCTTCTTCTTTAAAGAAAACAATATACAATTCCTACGAAAGCTCTTTGCTGAAAGAACGCAATGCAAAACCGGAAACAATCAAAGGATACAAGATTAAACGATAAACCATGTATGCATTAATAACGGGAGGAACAAAAGGTATAGGACGCGCGGTAGCCGAATGTCTTGCCAAAAGCGGTTATAACCTGATACTGACATACGGTACGGATACTGAAACTGCGCATAAAACCTGTTCCGAACTGACGGAAAAACATGCTGTTGAAGCAACTGCCATAAAAGCAGACAGCGCCGCAACACAATCCATAGACGTGATTGCACATCATGTTGAAAGCCATAATATCCGCCTGAATGCAATAGTTTTCAACGCCGGCCTGACAAACAGGGAAAGTTTTGAAAAAATAAATATAAAAGATTGGGAAAATGTTTTTTACGCAAACATACATTTTCCCGTCTTCTTGTTGCAAAGATTGCTGGAGAAGATAAACAGCGGTGGTTGCGTCGTTTTCACAGGTTCGTTGATGGGCATAATTCCACATGCAATGTCACTGTCTTACGGAGTAACGAAATCGGCCGTTCATGCACTCGCCCAAAACCTCGTAAAGTTTCTTGCGCCATACAATATCCGCATAAATGCGGTCGCTCCCGGTTTTGTCGACACGGAATGGCAAAAAAACAAACCCGAGGAAATACGCAAAAATATTGAAAACAAGATTGCTATCGGCAGATTCTGCGACCCCGACGAACTTGCCGAAGTTTATAAACTGATAATAGAAAATTCATACATAAACGGAGAAGTGATTACCGTTGACGGAGGATATTGTTTTAAATGATAAACAATGGCAAATGAAAATATAAAAAAAGAATACGAAGCATCTCTGAAATCAATTGAAACAGAGAATTATCTCGATCTGTGGTTTTACCGTCCGCTTGGTTTCGGTATTGCCCGCGCTTTGCGCCACACGGGGATTACCCCCAATACGATAACCCTTATCTCCATTTTTGCAGGATCTGCCGCAGGGCCGTTATTTTATCAAAACAATCTTAAATATAACATCACAGGCATATTGTGCCTTATCTCCGCAAACATACTCGACTGTGTAGACGGGCAACTGGCACGCATGACGGGCGTCAAATCGAAGATAGGACGCATCCTCGACGGACTTGCCGGAGATATATGGTTTGTGTTGATATACCTGTTTCTGGCGCTCAGATTGAAAAATGAGTTCGGCACATGGCTGTTTTTCATACCAGCCGTTTTATCCGGCATTTCGCATCTTGTACAGGCTAACGTAACCGATTACTACAAGACGCTGCACCTCTATTTCGTAAGCAAGGAGAAAGGCTGTGAGTTTCACCGACCGGACAAAATTCTTTTGCAATACAACGAAATGAAAAGGGGGATTTCTAAAATTTTATTCTTCTTTTATTTTTTATACACGCGCATGCAGGAAAAAGTAACCCCAAAACTGCAAACCCTGTTGAAATCTTTAAATTCAAAATACGGTGACGACATTCCCCAATACATCCGACTGGACTTCAGGAAGAAAAGCGCCTGTTTAATGAAACGACTGATTGATTTTATGACTTTCAACGGACGATCGATCATTTTATTCATTGTCGTCCTTACGGGACATGCATGGTTTTATCTCCTGTTTGAAATCATAATATTAAACATCGTTTTGACAATCTCTATCTATAAACACGAAAAAATCTGCGAATTAATAAACAGGAAGGTTGATTCCGGAATATCTCCATAAAATATGAATCCGACAGTTTTAGATTTAAAATTTTTTCAAGACAAGGCACCTCTCTTCAAAACCGGATGGGGAACGTGGTTTTTGAAGAAACTGTTTCATTGGGCTGAAATCGACAAAGTAAACGAAATTCACGGGAAACACTGTCATTTGCGAGGTGCGGCTTTTACGTCCGCCATGCTTGCCGACCCGCTGATGGACGTGAAATACAACATTCATAACAGAGAAATTCTTAACTCATTACCCCAGGGAGCTTTCATAACGGTATCAAACCACCCGATTGGTTCGCTGGATGGAATTATACTGATTGATATCTTTGCAAAAATTCGTCCCGACTTCAAGGTTATGGTCAATGAGATCCTTGCACATATTTCGGCTATGGACGACAATTTTATTTCCGTCATCCCCCGAACAGGCGAACATCAAGATCCCAACCGGCAAAATGTAAACGGAATACGCCTTTCTCTCGAACAACTGCGCAACGGACACCCTATGGGATTCTTCCCCGCCGGTGCCGTTTCTTTCTATAACAAAAAACTGAAACAAATACGCGACCTCACATGGGCGCACACCGTTATACGTCTGATTCGCAAAGCTGCCGTTCCCGTCTTACCGGTTTATTTCGACTCCCTCAATTCAAAAATATTTTACCAGTGGGGACGCATCAGCTGGAAGCTACGACTCTTGCGCGTAGCAAAAGAAGCGTTTAACAAGCAGGGAGAAACCATCGACGTCTATCTCCGAAAACCCATTGCGCCAAAAATCATCGGAAAAATGAACGACGACAGCGAACTGGCCGACTTTCTTTACAGCGCCACATACAGGGAAAACTCCGAAACAGATTAAAAAATGACAAATAACAGACCATTGATTCTCATCACAAATGATGACGGCATCGAAGCCGAAGGATTAAAAAAAATTACGGATACACTTCGTAAAACAGGAGATATTGTAGTATTTGCGCCCGATAAGCCCCAATCGGGCATGTCGTGCGCCATAACAACAAACAGGCTGCTCAGCTATAACCTGCTTGCCGCAGAAAAAGGTTTAACCCTTTACAGCTGTACAGGCACGCCGGTCGATTGTGTGAAACTCGCTCTGAACGAGGCGCTGACTGCCAAGCCCGACTTGCTGGTTTCGGGCGTCAATCATGGCGGCAATCATGCCCTTTCGATACACTATTCCGGTACGATGGGGGCTGCTTTCGAGGGATGCGTCTTCGACGTGCCTGCTTTCGGCATATCTTTGTACAATTACAGCGACGGCGCCGACTTCAAGGAATCCTGCAGGATAGGAAAAATCGTGGCGCAAGCCGTGCTGGCAAACGGCCTGCCAAAAGGCACGTACCTCAATGTAAACGTACCCGACGTGCGTCGCGTCAAAGGGATTCGACCGGCAAGGCAAACTGCAGGACGATGGACGCGCGAATACATCAAAGACGTAAACACCGAAGGCGAAACACACTACCGGCTTACGGGAATTTATATGGTTTCGGGCGAAAATTATCCCGATAATGACGTAAAACTTCTTAACGAAGGATATGCAACCGTCGTCCCCTGCAAAATCGACGTGACCGACTGCGAATATCTGACAAAGGCAAAGCATTGCAACACCGTTTCACGCTTCACACTCCCCTCCTCGCATCCATGAAATACTATCTTGTAGCCGGCGAAGCCTCCGGCGACCTTCACGCTTCAAACCTGATGAAAGCTATTAAAGAAAAAGACAAAGAAGCCAAATTTCGTTTCTTCGGCGGAGAACTCATGTCTTCGGTCAGAGACAGTCTGCTGGTCATACACTACCGCGAAATGGCCTATATGGGCATCATTCCTGTTTTACTCAATTTTCGCAAAATATTACGGAACATGCGCGTTTGCCGGACAGAGATTCAGGCATATCAGCCGGATGCGGTGATTCTCGTCGATTATCCGGGATTTAACCTGAAAATCGCAAAATTCGTAAAAAAGAACTTCAACATTCCTGTCTTCTATTACATTTCGCCCAAAATCTGGGCATGGAAAAAATACAGAATAAAAACAATCAAAAAATACATCGACAGGATGTTGTGTATTCTGCCTTTTGAAGCAGATTTTTATAAATCCCTCCATTACGAGGCGGATTATACAGGCAACCCTACAGTCGATGAAGTAAATCTGTTTCTGAAAAAAAATAAAAACAGCCGCAACGCCTTCATCAACGACAACCGTTTGCACGACAAACCCCTAATTGCAGTCCTTCCCGGAAGCAGGAAGCAGGAAATCAGGAAAAACCTGCCGAAAATGCTCTCTTCCGTCGATAAACATATCCATTATCAGTTCGTTATTGCAGGAGCGCCCGGACTCGTCGCCGAAGACTACAACCAATATATTGAAAACAGGAAAGATATAAAGATCCTTTTCCATCAGACATATTCCATATTACAACATGCCGAAATAGCGCTGGTCACATCGGGGACGGCTACGCTCGAAACGGCTTTGTTCAACGTTCCGCAAATTGTCTGTTACCATGTTTCCGGCGGCAAACTTGTAAATTTTGTATTCCGGTATTTCTTCCACGTGAAATATATTTCTCTCGTAAACCTCATTGCCGGAAAAGAAGCGGTCAAAGAACTTTTCGGCGCAAAATTTTCTTCTTCAAGCATCAATAACGAAATAGATACTGTCATAAACGACGGCGAATACCGCAAAAACATGATAGAAGCATACCAGGAAATAGCCGCCAAACTCGGAAACAAAAATTCCTCGAAAAACGCCGCCGCGATCATCGTTAATAACCTGAGTTCGGGATAAGAAAAATGCTTTCCGGATAAAAATCAACGCATGGATTCTCCACAGGAGATACATACCTCCTTTCAATTTTCCTCAGGACATTCACGGCGTATGTCCTGAGGGACAAAATCGGTCATTTTGCATCATGTTCTATTGATATATAATCCGTAAACGGCTATTTCTTATCCCGAACCCGGGTGAATACATTCACAGGGCCGGAAAAACCTCCGGCCAACAAATCTAAAATTTGTTCAGATAATTCTATAATATTAATAATTAGTTTATTATTATTATTGAATATAAAAAAGACGGGTAAAAAATGCTCATTATCCCGTACGGGATGGAAACCATCCGGTACGGGATAGAAATCATCCCGTACGGGATAGAAACCATCCGGTACGGGATAGAAATCATTCCGTACGGTAAAGAAACCATCCGGTACGGGATAGAAATTATTCCGTACGGGATAGAAACCATCCCGTACGGGATAGAAATCATTCCGTACGGGATAGAAACCATCCCGTACGGGATAAGATTCAATACATATATGACGTGATTTAATATATACGTGTCCGTTCTTCTTTTTTCGGTATTTGCGCCAAAAAAGGACGGATTACCGGAAAACAGTATATTTGTTTTCTTAAACGTTAAAAATAATTGAATTTAGTTGGCTGAAACTTCGGGAGTCGTTTCTTCGGTTTTTTCTTTCAGGTGATTGATAGCTTCCTCAATGATAGTGTCGATGTTATTGAGTTGGTCATTGTCTTCAATATCTATTTTTATATCTGGTTCGACGCCGTATTCGGTATATTCTTTGTATGCGTCAAGAATGGGCGAAGACGAAAACCTGACGCTCCATCCGTTAGGAAGTTCCGAATGGAAAGGCAATCCGCATCCGCCGCCTGTTTTGTCGCCGATGATGGTAACATGCGGCAGGAGTTTCATCTTGTTCACGAAATCATTTGTCGCGCTGAAACAGCTTCTGTTGGTGAGTACGGCTACCGGTCGCAACCATTTAATATATTTTGTCGGTTTGATATCAATGGCGTGAGGCTGTGACAAATCGTTATGTCCTGGTCCGGTTTTGTGCATGATGTATCCCACGATTTGTTCGTTCTCAAAAAATCTGGAAGCGATAAGTTCGGAGTTTGAAAGCGCGCCACCGCCATTATTTCGTACGTCGAATATGATCGCCTTACAGTATTTGAAATGCAGAAAAATTTCGTTCAGATTGGATTCGCTCACCCCGTTAGAGAAGTCGCCGTAGTAGACGTATCCTATATTGTCGCGCAGGATAAGGTATTTCATTCCTCCTGCGATATTATAGTTGTTGCCAAGGTAATGCCTGTGGACGACAGCGTTGAAATTGTCGGGATAATCCGTGTTCCAATCCCAAAAACGCGACACGTTGAAAGAAGAAATAAGGTTTGTATGTCCGTCTTTCAACTCGGCGAGCATTTGTCCCATAAGATGAAATAACTGATATTTGTCCATGGAGTCGGTCAGCAGGGGGCTATATTTTTCATGTATGAGGTTCCAGTCGATGTCTTTGTAATCAAAGAAGCAGTAATGTTCGTCTATGATTTTCCAAAGGGCTTCAAAGTTCGTGCGTGCATCTGCGGAATATTCGTCCTCCACATTACAGGAGGAGAGAATGAAGGGGGAAATCATCAGAAAGTGGAATAAGGCTCGCATCATTTTCATGTCCTCCTGTCTTTAATAATAAGCGCTTCGGAAAAGGTTTCTTTTTTTCATTTCCCGACCGCCAAAGGCGACAAATTCTTTCACGAAACCCAACATGAAGTTGTTTGAGATGATTGTTCTGTCGAGTTTATTGATGTTTGTAAAATAGAGATTCCCGAAATATCCGGCGCGTACGGTCCATCCGCTTATCGGAAAATCAATCGTCAGACAGTTGCGCAAAACCTGTTTGTTGTGAAATGAAGCGAATTTAATGATTTCGGACGTATTTCCAAGACTGAAAATTTCGTAATAAGACTGATCGTAATCCGGCGAAAACAGTACTCCGATAAAGGGCGTTTCCACCTGGTAGCGCAGCGCCAGAGGATGTTGTTTGATCCTGAACTCGTAGATAGCCAAAACCGAAAGGTTTAAATCAATATCGGCATGTAAGGTGATGGGGTTATTTCCATTTCTGGTGCTGTAAACTCCGCCGATGAAGCCATGAATGTTTCCGCCCAGCAATATTTTGAAATAAGGGTCGGGCAGGAGGCGGCAGTGCATGCCGTAAGAATAGTTTACGAAAGCGGAAAGGAAGTTGGCGTTTTGCGCTCCGTTCATGGTCGATGACAAATCTACGCTGATAATTTGCTGTTTCGACATATTGTAGCGGGGTTTGTTCATCAACCTCATTCTTTCATTCATGAAGCGGAATCCGAAACCGCCGTATTTGCCATCAGAGAGATATGTGTCTTTTAAGAGATTGCCTCCGATTCCAATCAGTGTTCCTTCGTTTACGGAGCAGAGGTTGTTGTAATCGACTTCTTTTTCGGGGTCGCTATTTTCGGTTTTCCGAAGCGTCAGGCGTTTGTCTCTCTCGATTACGGCTTTTTTCCTGATCAGGGTCACAGTGTCTTCGTCTGAGGCCGAAAGGGTGTTTAAGGCGGAAGTAATCATACAAATGATCATGCAATAAACGGTTGTTTTTTTATTCATCGTTATCGGTATTAGTAAATAAATCTAACCGGGAGTCGGTTTTTTCCTGCGACAATGTGTCTTCTTCGTTATCTGTTATGGTTTCCGGAAATCTTAAAGGAGTCAATTCCGTGATGTGGCTTACTTCAAAGGTTGTGATTCGTTTACCTTTCGCCTTGCAACTTTTTATGCCTATGAACTGTTCCGCATCAATGGCAAGCGGCGAACGGAAGGCGTCGTTGCCTCCGAATTGAACTTCGATACGCGGATAGACTTTGTCGGAGAGGAGGTAGAGTGAATTTAGCTCATTATTTCCCAGGAAGTTTTGATGTTTGCTGGTTGCTTGGAGTTGGAAACGTTTGAGATAAGGGAATTTCAGGTCGGCATCAAAGAAGGCGGCCGTCCAAACCTTGTTTTCGTCGAATTTTTCCATTACCATTATGTCGTTTTCGTAATGATTGCTTACATCATAATCGGTTGTGTAAAACTCGCCGCCGGTCAGGATTACGAGGATTAGATCCTCACCATGAAATTCGCCGAGAGATTCTCCGCGTCCGTCATAATTCAGCCGCAAAACATCTCTGTCAAACCATACCTGACGTCCGCCAAGCGTGGAGATTCCTTTTTGTTTGAGGTTTATCTTGTGAATTTCGATTTTTGTCAGGAGGTTGCCCATCGAATTGCGTCCTTTTATCATTATTTCGCTGAAATCTTTTTCAAAAACGGTGATTTTCCGACGTAATTTCGGTTTCAGGATTATTTTTACGGTTTCGGCTTCACCGTTGGGATTTGCACTGAAATACAGAATTGTAGAATTTTCCGCGCCTTGTGTCAAGTCATATTCTTTATCTCTCAAAACGCCGATAACGGGAAAACGTTTGATAAAGCTGCGTCTTGATTCTCCATCTCTGTAAATCACATTGTAGATGGTGCGTTTATCGTTCTTTTTATAAACATTAACGTATAAAATATCTTTGCCGACAAAAATTTTGTCGCTGACCTTGATTATTTTATACAAGCCGTTTTTATAGAATATTATAACATCGTCAATTTCGGAACAGTTGCACACAAATTCATCTTTTTTTAAAGCCATCCCGATAAAGCCTTCTTCACGGTTGATGTAAAGTTTTTCGTTTGCTTCGATTACTTTTGTCGCCACAATCGTATCAAAATTACGAAGTTCGGTTCGACGCGGATAAGCAACGCCATATTTTTCTTTAAGCATTGAGAACCATTCTATTGTATAATCAACAATATGGGCGAGTTGACGGTCTGTTTTTTCAATTTCGGATTTTATTTCGGCAATGAGTTCATCGTTACTGTCAATGTTGAATCTCAGTATTCTGCCCATTTTTATTTCGAGCAGACGAAGAATATCATCGTGTGTCACTTCTCTTGTAAAAGTTTCTTTAAACGGCTCTAACCGCCTGTTTATATGATTAACGGCGAGATCCTGATTTTTTGCATTTTCAAATGCTTCGTCCTTATAAATGCGTTCCATGATGAAAATTCGTTCAAGGGAGGCATAAAACAATTGTTCTTCCTTTTCGGTTTTGTGAATTTCAAGTTCCCGACGCAACAAAGCAAGTGTCTGTTCGGTAGAATGGCGCAAGACGTCATTCACAGTGAGGAAATACGGTTTGTTGTTTTCAATTACACAACAATTCGGCGAAATACTTAATTCACAATCGGTAAAGGCGTAAAGCGCATCAATGGTTTTGTCGGACGACACTCCGGGAGCGAGATGTACGAGAATTTCTGCTTCCCCAGCAGTATTGTCATCTATTTTTTTGATTTTTATCTTTCCTTTGTCATTGGCTTTAAGGATAGATTCTATCAATTTTGACGTATTGCTTCCGAATGGAATTTCATTGATTACAAGCGTTTTATTATCTAATTTTGTAATCTTTGCGCGCACTTTTACCGATCCGCCCCGCTCGCCATCGTTATATTTGGCAACATCAATAGAACCACCTGTTTGAAAATCAGGATATATAGCAAATTCTTCGTTGCGGAGACAAGCGATAGAAGCATCTATTATTTCATTAAAATTATGGGGTAAAATTTTTGAAGAAAGTCCTACGGCAATCCCTTCCGCCCCTTGTACAAGTAACATCGGAAATTTTACAGGAAGCGAAACCGGTTCTTTGTTGCGACCGTCATAGGACTGTTTCCATACCGTTGTTTTAGGATTAAACAGCACATCAAGCGCGAATTTTGACAATCTTGCTTCTATATAACGGGGAGCGGCAGCGCCGTCGCCTGTCAATATATTTCCCCAATTACCCTGACAGTCGATGAGTAATTCTTTTTGACCGAGTTGCACGAGCGCATCGCCGATGGAAGCATCTCCATGCGGGTGAAATTGCATCGTATGTCCCACAATATTGGCGACTTTGTTGTATCTTCCGTCATCAAGAATCTTCATGGAATGAAGTATACGACGTTGCACCGGCTTAAATCCGTCGTTTATATGCGGAACTGCACGTTCGAGAATTACGTAAGAAGCATAGTCAAGAAACCAATTCTGATACATCCCCGACAATGCGCGAGAATCTTCTCCCAAACCGGGCACCTTGTATCTGGAATGAGATAATTCTTTGAATCTGTCGTCTGTACTGTCGTTTACCTCTTCTTCCATTGACATGTTCTCTCTTTCTCCTTCTTTTTCCTGCTCTGTATCTTTATTTTCTGACATGTTTCAAATTTCAAATTGTATCAAAAACCAAACAAATATACGATTTTTTTTTAGAATCCTTTGTTTTTTGCTTCGTTCCATATAGCGTCCATTTCGGCAAGGGGCATGTCTTTTAACGAGCGACCTTGCTTTTTGGTTTGCGCTTCGAGATAGTTGAAACGTCTGATAAATTTTTGATTTGTCCTTTCGAGGGCATTGTCAGGATTGATTTTGTAAAGGCGCGCCGCATTTATCATACTAAACAGAAAGTCGCCAAATTCTGCTTCTTTTTTGTCTTCATCCATATTTTCGATTTCCTGACGCAGTTCTCTCAATTCTTCGGCAACTTTGTCCCATACATCCTCTCGTTTTTCCCAATCAAAACCTGCATTACGAGCCTTTTCCTGAATCCGTTGCGCTTTTACAACCGATGGCAGCGAAGCCGGCACTCCTTCGAGTACGGTTTTGTTACCGCCGGTCTCTTTGAGTTTCAATTGCTCCCAGTTTTGTTCCACCTTGCTTGCAGTATCTGCATTTTCATTTCCGAAAACATGCGGATGCCTGTAGATTAATTTGTTGCAAATTGCGTCGCAGACGTCTTTAATATCAAAAGCGCCTTTTTCTTCTCCTATTTTTGAGTAAAAAACTACATGAAGCAATAAATCGCCGAGTTCTTTCTTTATTTCGTTACTGTCATTGCGAATCAGTGCATCGCAAAGTTCGTAGGTTTCTTCTATTGTGTTGGTTCTAAGACTTTCATTGGTTTGTTTCCTGTCCCAGGGACATTTTTCGCGCAATTCGTCGAGCATGTCGATTAATCGCCCGAAGGACTCCATTCTTTCTTCTTTTTTATTTTTTATCATATTTCAACGTTAATAACAGGATTTATCGCCGAAGCTGAAATCCGTGTATGCAAACGGGTGCAAAATTATATGAAAATCCTGAGATTTCCAAATGCGTGAAAATCCGGAATCCGGGCCGAATCAAAATATTATGCTGAAAATTGTGTATCTAAAAAAAAAACGCTTATCTTTGCGCCACTTTTTGAGAAAAGAAGACAAAAGGAGAGATGGCAGAGTGGTCGATTGCGGCGGTCTTGAAAACCGTTGAACCGAGAGGTTCCGGGGGTTCGAATCCCTCTTTCTCCGCTAAAGACATGTTCGTAACAAGTATATTTCTTATATACAAAGTCATTAAGGCGAATTTCATTTCATTTCTTATGGACATTTCAGGCAATACGGGTATTTTTTATTACCAATTTTCCTTTTGGTAACAAAATATGGGTAACTTTAAGAGGCTAAAAAGTCAAATAGAAAATAAATAATTTACAAAAAAAAAAAATAAAAGAGTGAATAAGGTGTAACAGCGTCTCCCGCAGGAAGGACATTTTTTCAACGGTCACAAAATAAATATTCAGCAAGTTTGTGTGTGATCTGAAAAATTTAATGCTAACTTTGTACTTGTTTTTATTTACAATATATGAATTTTAAAATAATATGAAACTAATAATTAATATTTTATTGCCGATATTTTGTTTTTGTCAAATGTCTTGTGCAGGGAAAAATGCGAATACCAACAGCAATACAACAACTTCTGTCGCTGTAAATATAGTAGAATCAAAAACCGTCAATCAGGAGAGTACGCTCGGATTGGATGAAGGAACAGATTCTCCGCCAGAGGCGGACGGCAGAGGATATATAGTAAAAGTCGGCGACAAGGCGCCTGATTTCACACTAAAAACGACTGACAGCAAAAGCGTAAAACTGTCGGATTTGCGCGGTAAAATTGTAATGTTGCAGTTTACGGCAAGCTGGTGTAGCGTATGCCGTCGGGAAATGCCTTTTATTGAACGGGATATATGGCAAAAACACAAGAATAACAGGAATTTTGCATTGTATGGAATAGACCGTGACGAGCCGGTAAATACGGTTTTAAATTTTATGGAAAAAACCGGTATAACTTATCCGGTGTTGCTTGACCCCGGCGCTGATGTTTTTGCACTTTATGCCGAGAGAAAAGCAGGAATAACACGGAACATTTTGATAGACAAAGAAGGAAGAATAGTGATGCTTACACGTTTATACGAAGAAAAAGAATTTACGGCTTTGCGTAAAAAAATCGACGAATTACTCAAAAACCAATAATTACCATTCATGCCTTTAACGCTACAAAAACATTTACCCGCAATCGATCTCCTTAAAAAAGAAAACATCTTTGTGATGGATTCGTTGCGTGCTTCAGAACAGGACATTCGCCCGTTGCGTGTTGTAGTATTGAATCTCATGCCGTTAAAAATTACTACGGAAACGGATCTGATTCGACTGCTAAGCAATTCTCCCTTGCAGGTAGAACTTGATTTTATGAAAATCAAAGGACACTCTCCCAAAAATACTCCCATTGAGCATTTGCGGCAATTTTACAAAGATTTTGATATTATCAGAAAAGACTGTTATGACGGAATGATAATTACCGGCGCTCCGGTCGAATTATTCGAATTTGAAAAAGTTACTTACTGGAAAGAGATAACTTCAATCTTTGACTGGGCAAGAACCCATGTTACATCGACGCTTTATATCTGCTGGGCTGCTCAGGCAGGCTTGTATCATTTCTATAAAATACCTAAGTATGAGCTGCCCGCCAAAAAATTCGGAATATTTAAACATACATTGAACGAACCGCTGTTACCGATATTCAGAGGATTTGATGACGAATTTTTCGTGCCTCACAGTCGCTATACCGAAATTCGTAAGGAAGATCTATTGAAAACGCCGGACATCAAGTTGATTTCGGAAAGCAAAGATGCCGGCGTCTATATGGTAATGGCTCGCGGAGGGCGGGAATTATTCATAACCGGACATTCCGAATATTCACCTTATACCCTTGACGACGAATATAAAAGAGATTTAAAAAAAGGTCTGCCGATTTCCCTGCCGGAAAACTATTACAAAGACAACGACCCTGCCCTGCGTCCTTCGGTTCGCTGGCGTGCACATGCGAATCTATTGTTTACCAATTGGCTGAACTATTACGTATATCAGGAAACGCCCTACAGACCGGAAGACATAAAGCATCTCGGCAGTATATGATTACAGCCCGACCCATAGAATTACTTTCGCCGGCAAAAGACCTGAATTGCGGACTTGAAGCCGTCAAACATGGCGCCGATGCCGTTTATATAGGCGCTCCCAGATTCGGCGCGCGCGCAGCAGCCGGAAATTCTATCGACGACATCAGAAAACTCTGCGACTTTGCACATATATATAATGTACGAATATATGTAGCCTTAAATACTATCCTTGAAGACGAAGAATTGAGAGAAGCCGAAAAAATTATACGCCAAATATATAAAACAGGCGCAGATGCACTTGTCATACAGGATTTCGGGATTATGCGGCTTGATATTCCTCCTGTTCCGCTTCATGCAAGTACACAAATGGATAACCGTACGCCCGAACAGGTGAAATTCCTGTACGAAACAGGTTTTTCGCAAATCGTTCTGGCAAGAGAACTGTCCATCGGCGAGATAGAAAATATTCATTCGGAAGTGCCCGAAGCCAAACTCGAAGCGTTTGTTCACGGCGCATTATGCGTCTGTTTAAGTGGGAAATGCTATTTAAGCGCGGCAATTACAGGGCGTAGCGCAAACAGAGGAGAATGTGCACAATGTTGCAGGTTGCCTTACTCATTGAAAGATGCGGACGGAAAAACAATTATAACTAACAAACATTTGCTGTCGTTAAAAGACCTGAATTTGTCCGACGACCTCGAATCTTTGATGAGCGCAGGCGTTTCTTCGTTTAAGATAGAAGGACGTTTGAAAAACGTCGCCTATGTCAAGAACATTACGGCATATTATCGAAAAAAATTAGACCTTATTTTTGAAAAAAATCCGGCATATTATCGTTCGTCGGTCGGAAATTCTTCCTGCACGTTCGAACCACAGGCGGACAAAAGTTTTAATCGTGGTTTTACTTCCTGTTTTGCACATGGACGCGGACAGGAAATCGCTTCATTCAATACGCCCAAGTCCGTTGGAGAATCACTGGGAAGGATAGAGAAAATCATAGGCAATACATTTATTATAAAAAGTTTAAAATCGATCCATAATGGCGACGGACTCGTTTTCATTAATCCAAAAGGCGAACTCGAAGGTTTCAGAGTGAACAAAGCGGAAGGCAATCGTATTTTTCCCAACAATGTACCTGATACACTGCGACAAGGAGATTTATTGTACAGGAATTTCGACAAACAGTTTGAAGATACGCTTTCAAAACCTTCCGCCAAAAGAAAAATAAAAATTAAAATGGAACTGAACGAATGTAATTCGGGATTTTCATTGACCGTTACGGATGAAACAGATGCAAGGGTAATAATTGTCAAGAATTTCAACAGGCAATTGGCCAAAATCCCCCAGAACGATAATATAAGAACGCAACTGTTAAAACTCGGAAATACGCCATTTGAAGCCGATGAAATCATTATTTCATTATCAAACAATTATTTCATCCCATCCTCCATATTAAGCGAAATGAAGCGTGAAGCGACAGATAAGTTAATAAAAGTCAGAAAAATAAGATACAGAAAAGAATATTATCCAAGAAAAAAAACGTTTGATAATACTGTAAAATTTCCATTTCAAAACCTTGATTATTCCGCAAACGTATATAATCTTGAAGCAAAAGATTTCTATGCACAACATGGAGCAGTGGTAAAAGAATTTACATTCGAAAAACAGCCGCTTGAAAACGTGCCGCTGATGTTCACAAAACATTGTTTGAAATTCGTTCTCGGTTGGTGTCCCGTACTGCAAAAAAACAAATCGCCATATAAAGAGCCGTTTTGCCTGATAAACTCCGGCAACAGATTGAAACTGACTTTTGATTGCAAAAGATGTATGATGATGGTAGAAAACTAAAGCCTTCCTGCTTCTGAACCTGTCAGATTTTTCTTCCGGTAAACGGGATAACCGGTACAGGCGTTCAGCAGATTTTACGCCAGCGCCTCTTCGATTTCCATATTAGGAAATCCAAGCGTATATTTCGGAATACCTCGAAACAGTTCTTTCTTTTTGACGGTCAGGTGTCGATTTTTTATTCCGACCAAACAAAAAAGAGAACCTGCCGAAACAAGCTCTCTAAACAGACCGTTAAAATTAAAAGTTCTATTTTACAACTTTTGCCAAACCTGCTCCGGGTTTGAATTTCACAACTCTGCGTGCAGGAATGTCAATCGGTTCTTTAGTTTTTGGATTTACACCCTTGCGTGCAGTTTTTTTCACAACAAAAAAAGAACCGAATCCCAGTATGGCCACTTTTTCTCCTTTTCTAATCGCTTCTTCAACAGTCTCAATAAAAGCGTTTACCAACTTTTTAGCATCCACTTTTGTAATCTTTGCATTTTCTGCAATTGCATTAATAAAATCAGTTTTATTCATAGTAAAAAAAAATTAATTTAATAAACTCTTATTTTTAAGAATTATGTTAATACTTCTTACACCTCAATTCTCAAGCGCAAAGATATAGATTTTTTTTTGATTCCGACGCATATTATTATTTTTTTCATATTCTCCTCCTGAATATGATAAAAAATCCTGTTTTTTTAGTATTTTTGTCCCAAAATTATAAACGACAACAGTAAAATGAGACAAAGAGGTTTTAATTCCTACAGTAGTATACCGACAGTAACTAAAAATCTGTTAATCATAAATGTGCTCCTTTGGGTGGCAACGTTGTTAATGCAAAACAAAATCGAATTAATCAACATACTTGGACTTCATTTTCCGGGAGCCAAAGATTTCAAACCGTATCAATTTTTCACCTACATGTTCATGCACGGATCTCTTACTCACCTGTTTTTCAATATGTTTGCCGTATATATATTCGGACGGATACTTGAATCGGTTTGGGGAGCAAGACGGTTTCTGTTTTATTATTTTGTCACCGGAGTTGGAGCGGCCATAATTCAGGAACTTGTGTGGTTAAATATGGTAAACCAGGTTGCTTCAGCTAATGGGGTAAATATTGTCCATCAGATAGCGAACGACCCGTCTTCCAATTTTCTAATTACTATCGGCGCTTCCGGATCGGTTTTCGGAATTTTGCTTGCTTTTGGAATGTATTTTCCTGATGATGAAATGTTTATATTCCCTTTCCCATTCCCGATAAAAGCCAAATATTTGGTGATAGGATATGGCGCGATTGAATTGTTTGCCGGCATAGCAAATTTCAGAGGCGACAATATTGCCCATTTTGCACACTTGGGAGGTATGCTGTTCGGTCTGATACTGATATTGTACTGGAAGAAAAAAAACAAAAACAATGGCAGATATTATTACTGATATAAGGAAAAGGTTCAATTCCGCTTCCATCCTGACGAAGTACATTTATATTAATGCGGGCATTTTCCTGTTCATAAGGCTCGTCATATTGTTAATGAGACTTTTTTTGGAAGAAACTGACGTCTTTGAATACTTGCAAATACCTTCTTCTCCCCGGATTTTATTGTACAGACCCTGGACTTTGATCACCTACATGTTTGTACATTTTGATTTACTGCATATTTTGTTCAATATGTTGTGGTTATATACTTTCGGGAAGATTTTCCTGCTGTTTTTTACCGGTCGCCAATTGGGAGGACTGTATATTATCGGAGGCATCGCAGGCGCTTTGTTCTTTCTTGTCGCATACAATGTTTTTCCTTATTTCAGCAATGTCTCAAAGAGCAGTTTTCTCGTTGGAGCGTCTGCTTCGGTAATGGCAATTGTTTTCGCCGTTTCTTTCTATCAAAAAGATTACAGGCTGAATCTGCTTTTTCTGGGCAGACTGAAACTTATTTACCTGGCTATCGGAGTCTTGCTGATTGATATTTTTGCCATAACTTCGGAAAATGCGGGAGGACATATTGCTCATATCGGCGGCGCGCTTTTCGGAATTTTGTTTGCTTATCAATACAACAAAGGTAAAGATATTACCGCATTCATTAACAAAATGATAGACGGGGCCGTAAACCTGTTCAACCGCAAACCGAAATTTAAAGTTTATACAAATAAACATTATAAGTCTGAACCCGCATATCGCCGTCCTGAAACAGACGACGAATATCGCCGCCGAAAAAATGAAGAAGAAAAAGAGATTAACGAGATATTAGATAAATTGAAACGTTCGGGCTATGAAAGTTTATCCTCGGAAGAAAAAAAGAAGTTATTCAATGCAAGCAAAAAATGAAAAAACAGTAAAATGGTTCAATCCGTTCAAATTGCTGTTTAATTCATTCTTTGCCTCACTGCATATTGTTTTAGTGATATTGTTTATTGCATCAGCTTATTCCGATCATATTTCACCCACAAGAAGTATCGTATTCGCATATCTCGGACTCGCATTTCCCATACTTTTAACAGCAAACATTATTTTTGTGATCTATTGGCTTGTAACTCGCAAATGGTTTTTTGTTACGATATTTGCAATAGCTTTCGTTGCCTGCTGGACGCCCATTTCAAACTATTATCCGATTCACTTCAAGACAAAGAACATTCCGGAAAAAAATGTAATTAAAGTACTGTCATATAATGTAATGAGTTTTGCATACAAAGACCATACCGAGAAATCGCCGAACAAAATAATCCAATACATTGCCCATTCGGGCGCTGATATTGTTTGTTTACAGGAATATATGGTAAGCACGCGAAAGAACCTTATGAACTCCAAAGATATAGCCGATGCTCTCAACATGTATCCCTACATCGTTGAAATAAATTTCTCACCACAGTCAAACAAACACTACAAGTATGGGCTTGCCATTTTGTCCAAATATCCGATTACCCATTCGAGACGTATAAAATTCGCCTCCACATATAACGGCTCTTCGATGCACAAAATAAACGTAAAAGGAAGAGAAATCCTCCTTATAAACAATCATCTCGAATCATTCAAGCTGACGATGGAAGATCGTTCAAAATACTCCGATGCGATTACAAATATGAGTATCGAATCGTTCGGCGAATTTCGCGGTTCCATTCAGCAAAAACTTGGACACGCATTCAAAATACGCGCCACGCAAGCCGAACAAATTGCCGCGGAAATCAAAAAACAAAACAGTCAATACACGCTTGTGTGCGGTGATTTCAACGATACTCCTGTATCCTACTGTCATCGCAAAATTCAGGGTAATTTGTCTGATGCATTTGCAGAAACCGGTTTTGGAGCGGGAATAAGTTACAATCAGAACCTCTTCTTATTCAGAATAGATAATATTTTCCATTCTCCAAACCTTGAAGCATATAACTGTATGGTAGATAAAAGCGTGAAATTATCAGACCATTACCCTGTTTATTGCTACTTTAAAATTTTATAAAGGATACTCGTCGAAAGCATACAGTATGGTTGATAAATATCTTTCGCCCGTATCCGGAAAGATAACCACAATCTTCTTACCCTTGTTTTCATCTTTTAGAGCAAGCTGTAATGCTGCATAAGCAGCTGCTCCAGAAGAAATACCTACTAGTAAACCTTCCGTTTTTGCCAGCTCGCGACTTGTACGAATAGCATCGTCATTTGAAACTTTAATAATTTCATCTACTACGCTTGCATCAAACGTTTTAGGAATGAAGCCTGCACCGATACCCTGAATTTTATGCGGACCGGGACCCCCCCCCGAAAGGACTGGAGAATCAAACGGTTCAACTGCATAGATTTTTACGTCGGGTTTCAATTCCTTCAACCTCTTCCCTACTCCGCTGACCGTCCCCCCGGTACCGACGCCTGAAACAAAAATATCTATTTGTCCGTCGGTGTCCTGCCAAACCTCTTCGGCGGTAGTTTCATAGTGAATTGCCGGATTGGCCGGATTCTCAAACTGCTGCAAAATGATTGCGTCCGGAGTTTCCGCCTGCAATGCGATTGCCTTTGCTATAGCGCCTTTCATGCCTTCGGCGCCGGGCGTCAAAACAAGTTCCGCGCCAAGCGCTTTCAATAAATTTCTGCGCTCAAGACTCATCGTTTCGGGCATTGTAAGTACCAGGCTGTAACCCTTTGCCGCCGCCACGAAAGCAAGTCCGATACCCGTATTGCCGCTTGTAGGCTCGATTATCAACGTATCAGGTTTCAGAACACCTTTGATTTCGGCGTCTTCAATCATTGCCTTTGCAATACGGTCTTTCACGCTTCCCAATGGATTGAAGTACTCAAGTTTCCCAATCAGACTTGCGCCTGCTTTGTGGTATTTATTAAAATTCTCTAACTCCAAAAGAGGCGTGTTTCCTGTTAATTCCGTCAGTTTTTTTGCTATTTTTGCCATATTTATATTATTTAAAATTTTGCTGCAAAGATAAACTGAAAAAGGATTCCGACTAATACCATGTTTATGGTATACGGTTATTATGAATATAATATTTACCTTTGTTCCGAAAAAACAGGAAAAATGAAGACTTTTATAATTGCCGATAATCAAGATATTACAAAAGAAGGTCTAATTGCCGTACTGAAGGAATCTCATCTGACCGACATTGTTAAAGCAAAGAACTGTAACGAGCTAAGAATTAAATTATATCAATACCCCGATTCTGTGGTGATCATTGATTACACTTTATTTGATTTTGCATCTGCCGAACAGCTTTTGAACATGAAAGCTGGTGCAAAAAATTCTGCATGGATACTGTTTTCCGACGAACTTGAAGAGTCTTTTTTGCGTTATACCCTGTTAAGCGACAAAACAATAAACATCGTCATGAAACACGACGACAAAGAGGAAATCTTAAACGCTATTTATTCTGCTTCAAACAACGACATATATCATTGCGAGACGGCCGCGTCCATACTTAACAATACAAAATATAAAGTTGTGACGTCGGATACGGAAAAACTGACTGCCGCCGAGAAGGCCATACTTCGCGAAATTGCTCTCGGAAAAATGACCAAAGAAATTGCTTACGAGAAGAACCTTAGCTTCCATACCGTCAATACACATCGCCGGAATATTTTCCGCAAACTTGAGATAAATAACCTGCATGAAGCCACAAAATATGCCTTTCGAAGCGGTTTGATCGACCCCGTAGAATATTATTTATAGATTTCGGGGCTATTTCTTTGCTTTCACGCAACAACTCTTTTGCGTTTCAAGTTACAGCAAGATACAATCATGCAACGCTGTAAGAACGCTTCTTACAATGCTGTAAGAACGCTTCTTACAATGCTGTAAGAACACTTCTTACAACGCTGTAAGAACACTTCTTACAACGCTGTAAGAACACTTCTTACAACGCTGTAAGAACGCTTCTTACAATGCTGTAAGAACACTTCTTACAACGCTGTAAGAACGCTTCTTACAACGCTGATTGAAGCGAGCAACCAATGCTGTTCGGTCGAGGCGGTTCATATTTCTTCCATAAATGCTGTTTCCCGGTCACTCATGCGTTGCAAAGACGCGCAAATCGTGCA
>JAITJX010000009.1 GCA_031278765.1 Tannerella sp.
CCGAAAAAACAGCGTCAGGCCAGCATACAAAGAAAAAACCCCTTTCAGAGGATGAAAAGGCTTTTCTGTACGCCTCGAAAAATCAATACGAATATAAAAACGAGGAATTGATATATGAATCAAAAGAATGGATTACCGCATTCAACCAAGAACCTTTTGTAAATCAACCAAACAGAATACATGATACTGTTGAACATTTACTAAACGGCAAATATCCTGATAAATATTGTGTTGAGATTGAAGGACAAGCAGATTTGAAAATAATTTGCTTTCAGGTTCCGGGCGAAAAATATATATTTCTTGCGGATTTGCATAACGCCCAAAACGAAAATACAAATACAAATGAAATTATTGAGAATTGGAACAAGAGAAGGAAAAACACTGAGATTTCAAGATTGGCCAGAAGGTCTTATCCCCAATATCTGATCCTTGATGAGGATTTGTGGTATGAGATCGAAAAAGACGAGCAAAGCAATTTTACACTCTCCAATGAAGAAATAGAAGTTTTAAAATCTGTTTCCGGGAAAACAGCATTTCCCCTGTTTATAAAAGGCAGGGCCGGAAGCGGGAAATCAACTATCCTCCAGTATTTATTTGCGGAATACTTTTCCCGGTCTCTGTCATACCATGAATCGGTCCGGCCTCCGGTCTATTTTACCTATAACAAAAAGTTGCTGGAGTATGCGCAGAAGTTTGTATTTGGCCTGCTTAAAAAAAACAGCAATTTCACTGAAAACCTCAGTAATTTTGACGAGAATAATTTAACGTTAGAAGATCCGTTATTCAACGAATTGCAAAGCTATCTCCTGTCGCTCGTGAATAAAAAAGAGAAGTTTTTACCTCGCAGCTATGTGAATTATTCAGTTTTTACAGCCCTTTGGAACGCAAGATTTAAGACCGATAAAACGGCAATAAAAGAATACCCGCCTGATTTAAGCTGGCATATTATTCGCACTTATATAGAAGGAATTGACCATGAAGATTACCTTGACGCGGATGATTACGATGCGTTGGAGAAAGATCAGAAAACGGTAAGCAAGGAAACCTACGAAAAAGTATACGATACCGTCTGGAAATGGTATCGTGAATACAAAAAAGAGAACAATATGTGGGATGACCAGGATTTGGTGAGATATATTATCGAATCAGATTTGGCAAAACCGAGATTTTCAGGAATATTTTGCGATGAAGCCCAGGATTTTACCCGTATTGAGATGGAAGTGATTTATCGCCTTTCTATTTTTTCCGATCGGGATTTACCGATCCCATATATTTCACAAATACCCTTTGCTTTTGCGGGCGACGAACTGCAAACCCTAAACCCAACAGGGTTCCGCTGGGATGCCCTTACCGCCTTATTTACTGAGAAATTTATTCTTTCCGTCTGCCCGGACACAAAAAAACAAACAAAACTAAATTTTCGGGAACTCAAAAACAACTATCGTTCTTTCCCGTCAATCGTCAAATTTTGTAACGCGCTGCAACTTTTCCGGGCTCAAAGATTTGACATACCCGGCCTGTTGCCACAGGAACCATGGGAAAATGACGGCAGTAGTTCCACCGTAGCAAGATTTGAACCGAATGCCGCGTCTTTCTGGGAGGGAATCAGGCAAAAAACCGATACTGTTTTTATCATACCCTGTAATGAAGGAGAAGAAATCTCATGGATAAAAGAGGACCCTGATCTTTATAAATATGTCAAGATTGAGAACGACACTCCCGACATTCCGGTATTAAGCGCAAACCTTTCAAAGGGGCTGGAATTTAACAGGGTGGTCGTATGGAAATTTGGCGGTCAGGATGGAATAGGCAGGTTGTTAAATCCTCCAGAAAATGAAGATGCCGCCCAGCGTCTTCCGCTGGAATATCACATAAATAAAACGTACGTGGCCATAAGCAGGGCTAAGAAGAAGCTGTATATCGTTGATACCGATGATGGTGTCAAGAACTTATGGCGGGTAACCGAAGACGATAAATTAATAGATGCTTATTTGTCAAATATAAATAAAAATCAAAAAAATTGGTCGTCTGCTAATTTAGCTACCTATTTTGAAGGAACGGAGAAAGATTTTTCCGATAACGAACAGACAAACCAAGAGGATATTGCCAAACAATTCATGGAGAAAGGGCTTGTCTCAAAAAACGCTTACCTGCTCCGGCAAGCGTCCCGTATCTATACGAGGCTGCACCGTTACCCGTTGGCGGCAAAATGCGAGGGAGTTGCCGATATACTCAGCAATAATTACATTGCCGCGGGAGACCAATTTAGCCAAGGCGGCTGGATTGATTATGCCGTGAACGCATATTGGCTTGGAAATAAATTTAACCTCGATGACGTTGCCGGTTTTAAGAAAATTTTTGAAACGGCAAATGAGAAATACAGGCAGACATTCTACTATGTCCTTGCGTCTGCCGTTATAGATCCTGATCAGTCAGCTATTTCCCATTTTGTTGAATTTATATCAAAGTTGAAAAAAGAGGATCTGCATGAAAACTTAATCAAAGAAGATTGGTATCCCGTCAAGTTATTTTATGAAATACTCAGTAATTCCATAAACAAAATCGTAGATCTTATCATAAAAAAGGGATTTTCTGATAAAAAATTTTTAGAGGTGTTTATATCAGTCCGCGACAAGGAAATTGGGGATATTTCTATTGAAAATGAAAAACTGGCTGAGATGGCCTTCGCATTAGAAGAGTACAAAACGGCGGTTGATTATTGGAATAAATCACCTAATCGTAACGAGAAAAGCTATAAAATCGCCGAAATGCGGATAAAAGATTTCCCTGAGAATATAAAATTTTTATACGAAAAGAAAGAGTATGAAAAAATTGCGGATGAATTTTCCAAATTTAAAGGGGCATTAACCGGCGAGACTTTAATGATTGCCGTCAAATCTCTTTTTATGGTCAAACGTTCCGAAGACGCGTTCAGGCATATAGTCAATTTTAATAAAGCGGACCATTTTAAAGCCACATTACAAGAATGTGCCGAACATATTTCCAGTCAGGATAAAAAAGTAATAACAATTTGTTATAAAATAGCCCAAATTGCCGATGAAAACTGGGATCAGACATTAAATATTATTTCAGAAGCAAGAAACAATGGACTAAAAGCGGTTTACATTGCGGCGGCAATAGCGAGGACAAAAAGTCTTCCCAAACAGCAACCGTCTATCCAGAGAAGTATTTCTGATTATTTGAAAAGGGATATTATAGAAAATTTCAATGATGTACCGCGTTCTCTGATACTCGATGCGGGAACGGCAATAGAAAAAGCGGGAAGAAGAATAGACAGTCTTAAATTTTACGAGTATGCGATAGACCGGTTCTCTGACAAAGAAAACAAGCAATTATGTGTGGAAAGGTGGATCAACGCGAAGGAACTACAGGCGAAAATCAATGCCGGCAATGAAAAATGGGCTGATGAAAGGTATCGGGAAGCGCGGAATAAGAGGCAGGAATACGGTATTGGAAACAAGGTGTTTGATGAGTTTATTGAACTTAATAACTGGCCTGAGCTTTATAAATTTATCATTGATCAAGAATCAAGTTATATTTCCAAAGGCGGGGAAGAGCCGGAATTAAATTTTGATAAAACGGTCACTTTCGAAACAACAAGAGAAATAAAACAGAAAATCGAATTTGATTTTGAGGGGTATACATTCTCTTACTTTCAAAAGAACAAGCGCTTAAATATAACCAATAACGATGACGGGAAAACAATAACAGTTAGCCGCGAAAAGTATGCAAGCGATGATTATACTACCATAGACTATAGCTTTCTGCCGTTTGGAGATTGTAAAAAAATAGAAAACACTCCGATCATTTTCAAACTGGAGAAGGATTTAATCAATGTTGCTTTTGATTATTCACGTATAGT
>JAITJX010000027.1 GCA_031278765.1 Tannerella sp.
CCCCATAAGTGAAGTGTATACAGTGTATATTCCTGATTGAAAGTTGGTTACGTGAATATCCGTGCCAAGTTGGGTTAAGATGAAAACTTTTCTTCTACGTAAACTTGTGCATTTTCGAATCGTATAACCTTTATTTTTATTCCTTTTTCTATAAAACCGGATACCGAAACGCCATCATAATATTTTCCGTCAATAATCACTTTTCCCGAAGGACGCAGAACCGTAGCCGCAGTACCTGTTTTCCCGACAAGATTCGACAAAACAGGTGAAGAAGTAGCATTTTCAAGGTCCGTCACTAATGCCATATTACGCATAATTCCCTTGTTCCCAATTTTATTTGAAAGCCATAACATACTTCCGAAACCAAGTGTCAGGCCGAAAAGCACGACAAGCAGCGAACGACCTATCTCAAATCCGCTAACGCCTTCAAAATTAAAGTTTATATTATTTACCAATGCCAGCGTTAGCCCGACTATAACGCAGATGGTTCCTGAAATGCCCGTTATTCCAAAACCAGGAATGACAAACACTTCAAATGCAATCAAAATCAGCCCTGTGAGAAATAAAACTATCTCCCAGTTTGCAGCCAATCCTTCAATATAAAGCGGCGAAAAATAGAGTATTGCAGCAATCAATGCGGCAACGGAAGGGAAACCTATTCCGGGAGTTTGCAGTTCAAAATAAATTCCACCAATAATTATCATTATAAGAATGGATTGAAAAAATGGATTCATTAGAAACCCCATCAGATTATCAAGCCATGTAGGTTTGTAAGTTTCGAGTTTATATTCTTTTATATTCAGGTAATTTTCGATTACGTCGCCGACCGATTCGGCGATTCCGTCGCAATAACCCCATTTTACGGCCTCTTCCGCAGTAAGCGTTAGCGTTTTACCCGAATCAATCAAATTAGGTATGACTGTTCGGTCATCAACCATTGCTTCAGCGATTTGCGGGTCTCGAATCCATTTATATGTTGTATCCGAACCATTTATGATTGTATCTTGTCCGTGCGATTCGGAGGTCGCTCTCATCATCGAACGCATGTAGGACTGATATTTGTCGGGCATTTGTTCTCCTGTTTGTCCAACGACGGTTGCCGCTCCGATGCTCGCGCCTTTGCGCATGAAAATTTTCTTGCAAGCTATTGAAATCAATGCTCCTGCCGACGCAGCATTGTTGTCTATATAAACATAAACAGGAATCGGAGCATAAAGAATAGCCGTACGCATACTGTCGGCAGCTTCAAGCAATCCGCCGTAAGTATTCAGATGAATAAGAATAGCTTCCACATTCAGCTTTTGCGCTTCTTCAAGTCCTTTTTTCAGATAAATCTGTGTTGTATGGTTTATTTCTTTTTTTATGTCTATTTTATATACAATGTGTTTGTCCGAAGCGTGTATATAATTTATCGATAATAAGAATATTATCAAAGATGTGAAAAGATATTTTATTCTGATTTTCATATTTTCTGCGGATATAAGATTTGTTTAAATTCGTTCACAAAATTAGCGGTAAATATTTTGTTTTCCAAATTTTGCCTGATTTTTTCAATGCTCCAGAATTTTCCGTCTGTAATTTCGTCCTTATTAGGATTTATTTCGCCAGAGTAAAATGTTTTATAGGTATTTATATATTCTTTTTCGATATCCGATTCAAAAATATACGAAGTGATTTTAACAGGTTCGAAATCAACAATTCCGAGTTCTTCGTACGCTTCTCTGCGTAACGCATCTTCTATTGTTTCGCCATAGTTGACATGCCCTCCGACAGCCGTATCCCATTTGCCCGGCTGAATATCTTTTGTCGAGGAACGTTTTTGCAAGTATAGTTCGCCATTTTCATTGTAAACATGCAGGTGAACAACGGGGTGAAGTTGTTTTGTCCCGCTATGGCATTCGCTTCGCGTGGCTTTTCCGACAATTTTACCGCTTTCGTTTACAATTGGGAAAATTTCTGTTTTCTGTGCCATAATCAATCAATTAATTTATTCTATGATGAGTTTTGTCATTCAACACATTATTAACAATCTGTTTTATCATTTCTTTCAGTTCTTCAATGAAATCAGCCGCTTTATAGTTTCCTTTTTCGATTTGGCGCAGTTTTTTCTCCCATTGCCCTGTCAATTCGGCGCTTTTCAGCAAATCTTCGTGAATCGTATCAATCAACTCCACTCCGGTTTGTGTAGCATACAGATTTTTGCGTTCTTTACGGACATAGTTACGTTTGAAAAGCGTTTCTATAATGGCGGCTCGTGTAGATGGACGTCCTATTCCGTTTTCTTTCAATATGTCGCGTAATTCTTCGTCTTCGACAAATTTGCCTGCTGTTTCCATTGCTCGTAGCAAATTTGCCTCCGTGTATGGCTTTGGCGGCGTTGTCCATTTTTCTGCAAACGAGGGTGTATGTTGCCCGCTTTCTCCTTTTATGAAATCAGGCAAAACTTTATTTTCTTCTTCCTGTTCCTGCTCATTGTCAGTAATTTTTACGTCTTTTTCAAACACTGCTTTCCAGCCCGGTTGAAGTATCTGTTTCCCGGAAGTTTTGAATTTCACATCTTCGACATCTCCCAGAACGGTTGTCGTAGACACTTCACAATCAGGATAAAATGCCGCTATAAAACGTTTTGTTACAAGGTCGAAAACTTTTTGTTCGTTATCGGTTAAGTTTCGCGACAAAACTCCTGTCGGAATAATTGCGTGATGGTCGGTTACTTTCGTGTTGTCAAAAACTTTTTTCGATTTTGGAATTTTATTTGCCAATAAAGGCGGAATCAAAGCGGAATAATCAGTTAGACCTTTGAGAATCTGAGGAATTTTTGGATAAATATCATCGCTGAGAAAAGTTGTATCGACGCGCGGATAGGTTGTGATTTTCTTTTCGTAAAGCGACTGAATCAATTTCAGTGTGTCTTCCGCCGAAAATGAAAATTTCCGGTTACATTCCACTTGGAGTGAAGTCAGATCAAACAGTCTTGGCGGCGCTTCCTTTCCTTTCTTTTTTGAAATATCGGTAATGGTAAACGGCTTGTCTGTGATTTTTTGCAGGAGATCTTCGCCATCTTCCTTTTTAGTAAACTTTCCATGTGTCGAAGAAAAAGTTGTTTCCTTGTAAACTGTTTTCAATTCCCAATATTGTTCGGGAACAAAGTTTTCAATTTCTTTTTGACGATTCACAATCAACGCAAGCGTTGGCGTCTGTACGCGACCAATTGACAAAACCTGTTTGTTTTGACCATAGCATAATGTATATAAGCGAGTTGCATTCATTCCAAGAATCCAATCGCCGATAGCGCGCGACAGTCCAGCTTCATACAGCTTTTGATAATCCGACTCGCTTTTGAGCATCCTGAAACCTTCTTTAATAGATTCTTCCGTTAATGAAGAAATCCAAAGTCTCTTTACTGGACATTTGCAGCTGGACTTTTGTATTACCCAACGTTGAATCAATTCGCCTTCCTGTCCTGCATCACCACAGTTTATCACTTCTTCGGCTTTTTGCAAAAGCGTTTCTATGATATTGAATTGTTTTTTATATGATTCGTTATCAATAAGTTTTATGCCAAATCGGGGCGGAATCATGGGCAGATATCGCATGTTCCACTGTCGCCAGTCACCGGAATAATCGTGAGGTTCTTTCAGTGTGCACAAATGTCCGAAAGTCCAGGTAACCTGATAACCGTTGCCTTCCATATAACCGTCTTTCTTTGTCTTTGCACCGAGAATTTCGGCGATTTCTCGCGCTACACTTGGTTTTTCAGCGATACAAACTTTCATCTTCGTTACAGTGATTTATTGATTTTATGGATATAATCAAGGATTTCTTCTTTTCCTTCGCGCGTTTCCGCCGATGATGTCAGCATTGGAGGCAGGTCTTCCCATGCTTCGTACATTATATTCTTGTATATTTCCATATTTTTATTCAATCTGCTTTTGCTGATCTTATCAATTTTAGTAAATATAACAGAAAAGGGAATGCCGTTTTCACCGAGCCATTCCATAAATTTGAGGTCTATTTCAAGTGGCTCGTGTCGGCAATCTATCAAAACAAACAAGTTTGTCAGTTGCTTACGTCCCAATATATAATTTTCAATGATGCGTTTTATGTTTTCACGACCGGATTTCCCTCTTTGGGCATATCCATATCCGGGCAAATCAACGAGATACCATTCGTTATTGATGATAAAGTGATTGATTAATTGTGTTTTACCGGGTTTCTGAGATGTCAGCGCCAATCCTTTATGCTGGGTAATCATGTTAATAAGAGATGATTTACCTACATTCGACCGACCAATAAAAGCATATTCCGGTAATATTCCTTCCGGACATTTCCGAACGTCTGTATTGCTTATTACAAATCGTGCTGTTTTCACTTCCATAGTTTTTTTTGCAACAAAATTACTGTCATATCAATGTTATCTTCTATTTCTCTTCTTTTTAAGGTACAAAATTACATGAAAATCCTGAGATTTCCAAGTGTGTAAAGTAGAAAAACTGTTTTTTTTACAGAGGGAAGGCAAGCTTTATTGAACATTAATTATAACATCATCTATTTTTTTTGATTTTATTAGGAAATATCCAATTTGTTGTCGTATCTTTGTAGCATGAAATATTATTTTTTTGCAATTTGATTATCAATATTCTATAATTTTAAAAAAAATAAACCACAATGAACAGTTCATTTTTAAGCAAATTGACCCCTAAGGAACCAAAGTTTTTTCCTTTGTTGAAACAAATGTCGGAGGTAGCCATTAAAGCTTCTGAGTTGATGAACGAATTTGCAGGCAATTACTCTCATTCAACTGCCGCCGAATACTGGAAAAAAATCAAAGAACAGGAAAAGACAGGCGACCGCTTGTCAACAATGATTTTCGACGAGTTGAATACCACGTTTATAACTCCCTTTGATCGCGAGGATATCAACGCTTTGGCTAACAGACTTGACGACGTTACCGACCGCATCAACAGCTGTGCAAAAAGAATCGTAATTTATAATCCGAAATCTTTGCCCGAATGTGCTCAAGAACTGACTAAACTTATCTATGAGTCAGCGATATGCATTAATAAAGCAGTTGATGAACTCGATACCCTCAAGAAAACTACCAAAAACATTATCCAATACTGCTCCAAACTGCATGACATTGAAAATAAGGCAGACGATGTATATGAAAATTTTATTATCAGTCTTTTTGAGAGGGAAACGGACGGTATAGAATTGATGAAGGTAAAAGAAATAATGTACGAACTCGAAAAAGCAACCGATACAGCCGAATATGTGGGGAAAATCATTAAAACCATTATAGTAAAATACGCATAATGACACTGTTAATCACAATTATAGTTCTTGCATTGTTGTTTGATTACATCAATGGATTTCATGATGCGGCAAATTCAATCGCAACAATCGTATCGACAAAAGTTTTGACGCCTCTTCAGGCAGTAATATGGGCAGCGTTTTTCAATTTCGTTGCTTTTTTTATTTCCAAATATATACTTGGCGAGTTTGGTATTGCCAATACGGTATCGAAAACGGTGGTTGAAAGTTATTTGACAGAGCATGTAGCCATGGCAGTAATTTTTGCAGGTATAATTGCCGCCATTTTTTGGAATCTGGCTACCTGGTGGCTGGGTATTCCGTCGTCGTCGTCGCACACATTGATAGGAGGATTCGGAGGGGCGGCTATTGCGGCTTGGGGGTTTGAATCCGTTCACGCTGTTGTGATTTTGAAAATTGCAGCATTCATTTTTCTTGCACCTCTTATCGGTATGATTCTTGCGGCTTTTTTGTCGGTTATAACTCTGCATGTTTGCAAAAAAACAAATCCACACAAAGCAAACAGATGGTTCAAGCACTTACAGTTAGTTTCATCTGCACTCTTTAGCATCGGACATGGAATGAACGATTCTCAAAAAGTAATGGGAATAATTGCAGCCGCAATGATAGCGGCTCACTCGTCAGGACTGGAAGAGGGAATACACTCCATAAACGACTTGCCCGCCTGGGTTCCGATATCCTGTTTTACGGCTATTTCACTCGGAACAATGTCCGGCGGTTGGAAAATTGTTAAAACGATGGGGTCGCGTATTACAAAAGTAACTCCTTTCGAAGGCGTTATCGCAGAAACATCCGGAGCGCTTACCCTGTATATCTCCGAAATCCTGCGCATTCCCGTAAGTACCACCCATACCATTACCGGTTCTATTATTGGCGTTGGAGCCATAAAACGACTTTCAGCCGTGCGATGGGGCGTTACAAAAAACCTGCTTACGGCATGGGTGCTCACTATTCCTGTCAGCGCCTTATTAGCGGCAGGAGTTTTTTGGATTATAAGAATGTTTGTCTGACGAAAATTTAATATTTTACTTTCGGAAAATCTCTGATTTTGCCTGCAAGACGGGCGTTTCTGCTTATTTTCGTTTCATCTTTATGATTTCGCTGCCGGCAAGGAGGAATGCTCCCGTGCCATATATTTCCCAACTATCGGCGTTAAAGTTACGGCGAGGGTCAGCGCCTACAGGTTGTACCCAGCCTATGCGGCCTTCTTCGTTTACGCATTTGTTGAGGGCTATCCATGCTTTTTCAGCAACCGGACGATAGGCGCCGGCATCAAGCAGCCCTTCGTTTACGCCCCATGCAATGGCATAACAGAAGAAACCCGAACCACTGACTTCTCCGCCGGGGTAGGAATCTGGGTCAAGCAAGCTTGCACGCCACAGGCCGTCTTCTTGTTGCAGTTCTGCGATGCGTGCGCACATTTCTTTGTACAGATGTTCGTAGAACGGGCGTTCCGGATAATCTGCGGGCAGTTCTTTAAGCAAACGTACGAGGCCGCCGAGCACCCAGCCGTTTCCGCGAGACCAGAAGATAAGCTTTCCATTGGCTTCATAACGGTCGGCGCTGTTTCCTTTTATGACATAGCCCAGATCACGTGCAAACAAGTGTTCTTCCTTGTTGTAAAGCAGATCGTAACATTCGCGGTAATATTTGTCGTTGTGTTCGAGGAAGCGCTTGTCTCCGGTGGTGATACCGAATTTGACGAGCGCCGGAGGTCCCATAAACAGGGCGTCGCACCACCACCATTTAATGATTTCTATGCCTTTTACCGGATATGGGTTGGATATGAATTTCACCAGCGTATCTATGGAGGGCTGAAGCATTTCCGGTTTTTTACCTTTTGCCGTACGATAGAGGTCTATATATGTCTGGCAAATGGCATGATCGTCCGCATGATACCAGCGGTGTCCAGGTTGCCAGCGGTTTGAGTCGCGTGCCATGGCGGTCATGGCATTGTGGAGCTTTTTGGATTTGGTTGTTTCCCATGCAGCGAACATTCCGGCATAAAAGGCGCCGTTTGTCCAGTTGTCCTGACGGTGTTTCGGATGCGCTATTTGCCATTCCGCGACTTTGTTCATGGTTTGCGCGATATATTTCCTGTGGAAATATTTTGTGTCTCTTTCTTTCCGGTTTGCAGCGCCGGAAACGTCTTGCATGCAGGCAAGGAGTGTTACTGAAAATAGAAAAATGAATTGCTTTTTCATGTTGTGTATAAATATGAATTAGTTAATAAATCGGGTCAAAGATAAATAAAAAAACAGAAACGGACAAATTAGCCATCGTGTGTGTGTTATTCCCTGAAATCATATATTCCGGAGACGACTTCAAATTGACGATAGCCGTCGTGCCATCCCCGGTCGATTATTCCTTTGGCATTACCGGCCGGCGTGCCACTTTCTTTTATACGTGATGTATTGCTGCATGGTATATGAATTGTGGCTGTTGTTCCTGTGGGGACGACGGCTTGCAGGCGAAAGCCCTGAGGGCTGCATTGCCAGGATACGGAGGCGTCGCCGTAAGGAGTACGTGTAGTGTAAGAGGCGTGGGAGAGGCTGTCGGGAGGCATGGGACGGATAATGATATGTTTGTATCCGGGTCGCTCTTCGTCGGCGTTTAAGCCTGCCACTTTGCGATAAAACCATGTCAGGGCGCCGCCGAACATGGGGTGGTTGCGTGAGTTTTCTCCGTTCCACTGTTCCCATGTCGTTGTTGCGCCCTGCGCTATCCAGTGTCCGAAACTGGGGAAGTCGCGTTTGTTCATTGCCGTATAAGCTATGTCGTTTAATCCGTTTTCGGCGAGGATTTCAAAGAAGAGTTGCGTGCCGAATATGCCGGTATTCAGGTGTCCGTTGCAGGCATTTATTTCTTCCCTGAGCGTTTCCACGACTTTTTCGCGGCAGTGTTTGGGAACGCCCATTTTCAAGGCAAAGATATTGCTTCCGAAATCGCCGTAAGAGGCTTTTGTTTCATTGTAGAATTTCTGGTGAAAAGCCTTTTTGACGTCTTGCGCCAGTTGGCGGTATTCTTTTTCGTCGGCGGTATAAGCGAGGACTTTTGCCGCAGATGCTGTAAGATCGGCGCAACGCCAGAGAAAGTAAGTGTGTACAAGTTCGTCGGAAGGCATTCCGTAAGGCGGGCACCATTCTCCGAGATTCATCCAGTAAACAGATTCTTTGTCTTTCGGCGCTCGGGCAAGCATGGTCCCTTCGGGCGTTTTCCATGAAAGCATGTATTTCAGTTGCTGTTTCATGTAATCATAGTTATGCGACAGCAAGTCTGCATCTCCGTAATGGAGATAAAATTCCCAGGGCATGATATTCATTGCTGCTCCCCATGCGACGCCGCCTCCGCATCCGGGTTGCCAGGGGGCGCCGTTGGGCACATATCCCGTTTCGGTATTCTGTGCGTCGGAGATGTCGCGTATCCACTTGGTATAAAATGCTGCCGCTTCGAAATTGTGCATCACGGTAACGCACGCAACCTGACCGTCTCCGGTATAGGCCGACCGTTCCCGGTGCGGACAGTCGCTCATTATTCCGCCATGCAGGTTGTCTGTAAGACTGCGTTGCCAGATATGGTTTATCCGGTTGAACAAATTATTGGAACATTCAAAATTGCCTGTTTTTGCGATATCGCTGTAAACAGCTTCGGCTGTCAGGCGATCTGCCGTCAGCTCTCCGGGATAATTGATTACGTGTACTTTTCGGAAGACGTACCATGTAAAACGCGGAGCATGTGATTCGCCCCTGACGCCTTTCATGACATATTTATGAACGCCGTTGTTGGGTGATTCCGAGATATATTTTATTTCGACGGTATCGCCTGCTGTTCCGGCGAGGTCTTCGAGGCGAATCCAGCCAGATATTTCCTGGCCGAAATCTACTTCATACACTCCGTTATCAAGCGCTGTAACGGAGACGGGCGACAAGCGTTCCTTTATTTTGTCCCGCAGCGACATCTGTGCGCTCATGATGCCTTCGGGAGGTTTTCTCAATGCGGCAAATGTCCAGTTAGCGGTATTACAGTCCGCACTTGCCCAGTTTTTTATTTCCTTTTGCGCGTCGTATATTTCTCCTGCGTAAATGCCATTGAGCGTTATTGCACTCGGATGTGCCTGCCATGTTTCGTCGGAAATTATCGTATCTTGCGTACCGTCTTCATACATTATATATATCTGTCCGATGAAGCGTGGCGACCCGTATGCTTTTGTCCAGTTGATGACCGGATTGTAGAAACCGTTTCCTGTGATTGCTCCCACGACATTTTCTCCCTGTTTGAGCATGGGCGTGATATCATATCGGAGATAGAGTACGCGATAAGCGCGGAACTTGTCGTCGATGGGAATGCCGGTTTTATCCAGACCGTCGCGTTTTCCATAATTTGTCTGATTGGGAGAGAGCGCGTCGTCGCCGACTTTTTCTCCATTTACATAAAATTCAAAGTATCCCAGTCCCGTAACGAATGCTTTTGCCGATTTTACGCTTTTTGTCAGGACAAAGTTTTTGCGCAGCAGCGGCGCCGGCACATGCGGACGTCCTTCCAACGCTTCGCGCGGTTCTTCTCCCTGCCATGGCGCGCCTATCCATTTCGCCTTCCATTCGGAAGGATCCAGCAACCCCATGCTCCAGGTGGCGGTTTCGCTCCATGCCGAGGGGCGATCGTCGTTGTCCCATACGCGGACACGCCACCAGCAGTCTTGTGCCGAACGTAGCGGAATGCCGCCGTATTTTACAAGCACAGACTGCTCCGAACGCTGTTTCCCGCTGTCCCACAAATCGGCTTCCCCTGCGAGCAACTTTTCGCACGATGAGGCCACACATATCTGCCAGGCCATCTGTTTCTGTCCCCGTTGGTGCGGAACAAGCGGTTTGTTTATCCATGACAAACGTGGCCGGAGAGCATCTACGACCGGAGGATTCTCCAGATATTCACATGTCAGACCCACAGGCGCAATATTTCCCGTCTCTGCCATAAGGTCTGCTTTCTGATTGTTACGATTTTGAGCGGAAAGCCCGATAACCGCTATAAGCGCCGTTAATAAAGATAATTGTTTCTTCATATTAAAGTTAAATTACTGATGTTTGTTTTATTTATTGTTTATTCCGTTTCGCAAATATACACAGAAATATTTGATATGACAAACTGGAGTTATTCTTTGACGCGGATATAAAAGTCAGATGTATCAACTTGAGTTCGGGATTATGTAAATGATTGAATAAAATACGATCTCCCGTCGATCGGCAGGTCAATAAGATTACGAAGAAAAGTCAAGCCTTGACGTAACACGTCGTCGAGGATGCAACAAAAACAGGAGAGGAGAATGAAACAGGCATGTGAAAAAGATAAAACTCATTCATTATTCATTCGTTATGAACGGCAAATATAATATAAACTGAAACGGCATTCACGATACGCTTCGCTTTATTCAGTCTTTGAAACTGTTTAGGTGATTTTTTCATTCTTCCGGTCTCTATAATAAAGAAACATACTTTATTTGAATAATAGTTATCATGATTAGAAAAACGGATAAACTGATATTTACAACCCGCCATCCTTCCGGCAAATATACGGTAGAAAACTCGTATGGCCGGTTGCAGGAACGTATCGACGAATATGGCAAATACAGGAACGGCAGATGGTCGTTGCGGCGTAAAATTACTGTTGCCGCCGCATCGGCAGCGATACTGGCGCTTTGCAGCGCTCTTTTTCTTCGACCATCCGGTAAAGAAAACATACATGTCTTGAGTACAGGGAATGAAAAGCAACAATTCATTTTGCCCGACAGCACTTGCGTCTGGTTGAATGTAAATAGCCGTCTGACTTATGCAGATGCTTTCGGGCGGGACGGACGGGATGTCGAACTCTCGGGAGAGGCTTATTTTGAAGTAACCGAAGATGCCGCCAAACCTTTCACTGTAAAAGCAGGCGAAGTGTCCGTCCGCGTACTTGGCACCGTATTTAACGTACAGGCTTATCCTTCGGAAGAAATGATAGAAACCACGCTGTTGAAAGGTTCGGTCGGCGTGATGCACAAATTTGTTCCACAAGGCGGCATTATCCTTTGTTCGGGACAACAGGCGCTTTATGACAAAGCGGCTGAAAACATCGTTATACACCAGATAGACTGTTCGCCCTATACTTCATGGAAAGACGGAAAACTGATTTTCAGCCGGACAACCCTCAAAGACGCTTTTGCAATCATGGAACGTAACTTGCGGATAAGAATTGTCGTGAACAGCAAATCGCTCGAAGAACGTAAAATAACAGGACGCTTCGATTTAACGGAAAAACCCGAAAACATCCTGAACGTGATACGGGAAACCTTACCCTTCGAGTACGAAAACCGGAATGACACCCTGTTTATAATAAAATAACATAATTAACCCCTTAAATTAAACCGAAATGCTCATAAAAAACATACAGAAGAATATCCTTACATTATCCGGAAGCAAATACTTCCTGCACCTGGAAGCAAGTACTTCCCAATGCTGGAAGCAAGTACTTCCCAATGCTGGAAGTAAATACTTCCAGGCGCTGGAAGCAAGTACTTCCAAATGCCGGAAGTATATACCGACAATGAATGTAAGGATATACCAGCATATTTCGTAATAAAATCCATACTTTAATTATCGGACTGTTCATTTAACTAAGGTTACAACGGTAACCGGAAAAACATATCCAAAGAAATACAACTATTATATTAACAAAAATCTTATAAAAATTTATGAATTTATTCAGAGAAACAACACATCCCAATCCCGCAGCGGAAAAGAAACACCGCTCAAAACGAATATGGATACTGCTATGGATCGGTTTCCTGTTCATATCGTCAAATATCTGGCCGCAGGCGAAGCCCGTTTCCATTCAGGCGGAGGATATTCCTTTGGAAACAGTGCTAAAGCAGATTGAAAGTCAAAGCGATTTTTCGTTTTTCTATGCAGACAGGATTGATTTAAACGAAAAAGTAAGCATTTCGGCGAGCAACCGTCCGCTCGGCGAGGTATTAAACAGCCTGTTCGGGAATACAAATATCTCATACAAGACAAAAGACAAACAAATTATCCTGCAGCAAAAAGATCCCGTAGCAGTTGCGCCGCAAAATAAAACGGTTTCAATTACCGGCGTCGTACTGGACGAAAACGGCGAAGCCATTCCCGGCGCCATGGTCACAGTGAAAGGAACAACACGCGGAGTCAGCACCGATATAGACGGAACGTTTACCCTGCAGGCAAGGCCGGAAGAACAGCTGGAAATATCTTTTCTGGGTTATCAGACATTAACGGTACCTGTGGGCAAACAGACCTACATCAACGTAGCGCTCAAACTGCAGGCAAACGAACTTGACGAAGTAACCGTCGTAGCCTTCGGCAAACAAAAGAAAGAAAGTGTGATCGGCTCGATAAGTACAGTATCCGTCAAAGACCTGAAAGCGCCTACCAGTAATCTTTCCACCGCGCTTGCCGGACGCATTTCAGGGTTAATATCATACCAGATGAGCGGAGAGCCGGGTATGGACGACGCCAATTTCTTTGTGCGTGGCGTCACCTCATTGCAGTATGCCAGCGGACCGCTCATACTGATAGATGGAGTCGAGATGTCCTCGTCGGATCTTTCACGCATGCAACCGGATGATATAGCCAGTTTTTCCATCATGAAAGACGCAACGGCAACAGCCCTGTACGGCGCCAGAGGCGCCAACGGAGTAATTGCAATTACTACCAAGGAAGGTCGCGAAGGAACAGTTACGGTTTCATTCAGAACAGAAACCTCCTTGTCTGCACCTACCAGAAAAGTCGAATTTGCCGATCCGATTACATACATGCAATTAAACAACGAAGCCGTTCTGACAAGGAATAAAAAAGGCGAAGCGCCTTATACGAGAGAAAAAATTGACAATACAATGGATCCCAACCGCAATCAGTATGTCTATCCGGCCAATGACTGGTACAATATGCTGATGAAAGACCAGACCGTTAATTACCGTGCCAACCTGAATGTGAGCGGCGGCGGAAAAGTAGCGCGTTATTACGTAGCAGCCACGTACAACCAGGATAACGGCAACCTGAAAATGGACAGACAAAACAACTTCAACAACAACATCGACCTGAAAAGATACCTGCTGCGTTCCAACGTCAATATCAACCTGACCAAAACAACGGAAGCCGTTGTACGTCTGAGCGGCACTTTCGACGATTATCAGGGTCCGTTGGACGGCGGCGACGCCCTGTACAAGAAGATTATCAAATCCGATCCCGTCCTTTTCGCGCCAACGTATGCACCGGACGAAGCCACCGCCTATGCCCATCATATCCTGTTCGGAAATTATCCTTCGGAAGCAAATACAAGCTATATCAATCCATACGCCGATATGGTGAAAGGATATAAGGAATACAACAAATCTAAAATGATGGCGCAGTTCGAATTAAAACAGGATTTGGATTTTGTAACCCCGGGACTGGCCCTGCGAGGCCTGTATTCCACTACGCGCTATTCGCTCAGCACGGTGAGAAGGCAATATAAGCCTTATTATTATTATGTTTCTTCTTATGATCGGGAAACGGATAAGTATATTTTGCAATGGCTTAATTCGGGAACAGGACAAGCCGAAGAATGGCTGCGATTCTCGGAAGATCCGAAAGAGGTTGAAACCACCAATTATGCCGAAGTTGCAGCTACTTACGACCGTACCTTCGACGAAAAACACGCTGTCAGCGGCATGGTTGTGTTCACCATGCGCAGTTTTGTCCAGGCCAACGCATCAAGTCTTGAACTGTCATTGCCTCACAGAAATATGGGCATCTCAGGCCGTGCCACTTATGCGTATGATAACCGGTATTTTTCGGAGTTTAATTTCGGATATAACGGCTCCGAACGGTTTGCAAAGAATGAGCGCTTTGGCTTTTTTCCATCTATTGGGCTTGGCTGGATTGTTTCCAACGAAGGATTTTGGGATAATGCGTCGGGATTGAAAACGATTTTGCCGAAGTTAAAACTGAAAGGAACATACGGCCTGGTAGGAAATGACGCAATTGGAAATGCAGATGACAGGTTCTATTACCTGTCCAAAGTTTCGATGGGATCGGAATCAGGCATGTCATACGCTTACGGTTATGATTTTAACCATTCTCTTTATGGAGTTAGGGTGGACAGATATGCCAATGAATACATTACATGGGAGGTAGCAAAAAAAATGAATCTGGGCATTGAAATAAACTTGTTTAAAAAGATAGATTTTATGGTAGATTATTATACCGAAAACAGGTCAGGGATCTTGTTGTCCCGATCGTATGTGCCGGCTACTATGGGTTTGTCGGCTACGCCGGAAGCCAATCTTGGCAAGGCAAAGGCGCGCGGGATAGATATTTCCGCCGATTATCAACATTTCTTCAACAAAGATCTATGGTTTACCGGCAGAGCTAATTTCACGTACGCTACTACCGAATATACCGAATATGAAGAGATCGATTACTCTGCCACTCCGTGGAGATCCAGAATCGGACAGCCCGTATCGCAACAATATGGATACATAGCCGAGCGTCTGTTTGTGGACGATTATGAAGTGCTCAATTCACCCGAACAGAATTTTAATGATTCTCAAGGCATCATGGGCGGCGATATTAAATACAAAGATCTGGATGGTGACGGGAAAATCACGGATTTGGACAGGGCGCCGATCGGATTTCCTACCGAACCGCAACTGATCTACGGTTTCGGACTGTCGACCGGATACAAAGATTTTGACCTCTCGTTTTTCTTTCAAGGACTTGGACAACGTTCTTTCTGGATAAATGTCGCTACGCAGGCAAATACCGGTTCACAGCCTTCTACCTACCCCTTTGTGGATACCGACGCTAACGGAAGTATCAAATCCAAGAACGCACTGTTACAGGCATACGCCGACAACCACTGGTCGGAAGACAACCGAAACCTGTATGCGCTGTGGCCGCGACTTTCCAACATCCTCATCAACAACAATACGCAACAAAGTACATGGTTTATGCGCGATGGCTCGTTCCTGCGCTTGAAGTCTTTTGAAATGGGCTATACCATACCCGAAAAACTTGCCGGCAGGATAAAAATGAAAACGTTTCGTTTATATCTCAATGGCACCAATTTGCTTCTGTTCAGCAAATTCAAACTGTGGGATCCCGAAATGGCCGGCAATGGCCTGGGATATCCTTTGCAAAAAGTTTATAATATTGGCTTACAACTCACATTTTAAATATTCCGAATATGAAAAATATAATATATTGCCTGTTTTTATTGACGGTTTGTTCCTGCGAAGGTTATCTGGACATCGTCCCCGATAATATCGCTACGATTGATTATGCCTTTCGCGACAGGGCGGGCGCCGAGTCGTACATGACCGGATGTTATTATTTTATGCCCAACTGGGGCAATCCTGCATCTGACCCCGGACTTATGGGCGGCGATGATACATGGTCGATGATTGACAGTTGGGCCAACAGCGCAACCGGAAATTATAATTGTTTTAACATCAAACGCTCTCAAAATACCAATTCGCCTTATGTAAATTCTTGGGAAGGCCAAAACCAGGGAAGAGGTTTATACAGAGCCATCAGGGATTGCAACATTTTCCTCGAAAACATTGACAAGGTAGGTCCTGATCTCGGAGAAACGGAAAAACTCCGCTGGATTGCCGAAGTCAAATTTCTGAAAGCCTATTATCATTACTTTCTGTTGCGGGCATACGGTCCTGTTCCCCTCATCAAAACAAATTTGCTGGTGGACGCGGGTATTAATGAAACCAAGATATATCGCGATAAGTTCGACGATTGTATTGACTATATCATACAGTTGATCGACGAAGCTGTTCCTGACTTGCCTCCGGTTATATACGATGTTACCAATGAATTGAGAAGAATCACTCAACCCATTGCCTTGTCGGTAAAGGCTGAAATACTGGTGTTAGCCGCAAGCCCGCTGTTTAACGGTAATCCCGATCTGTCGGGATTGGTGGACAACAGAGGCGTCAATTTGATGGAAAGCAGTCTGAGCAAAAAAGAAAAATGGGACAGAGCCAGGATAGCCTGTAAAAATGCTATTGATACCGTGTTGATGACGGGACAGTATCAGTTGTATGATTTCACTCAATCTACCTATTATTCAAACTATAAGGATGTATCCGACACCAGTAAATTAGTAATGACGCTACGTACTGTGGTAACGGACAAATGGAACAGAGAAATCATCTGGGGTACAATCAATAACTACACCACCCTCACCTTGCCGCATTTTGCCGTCAGTCATGCCAATTTGGCTGCAACACAGCCTCTCATCGGCCCTACTATGCGGATGGTGGAACTGTTTTACAGCAACAACGGCGTTCCCATCAATGAAGACAAATACTATGATTACGAAAACCGCTTCAAAACCGATTTAGCTCCTGAAGATCATAAATATTACATGGTTACCGACGGACAATATCCAATCGCCAAAATTAACATGTACCGTGAACCAAGATTCTATGCCAATCTGGGGTTTGATGGCGGCTTTTGGCTTGGTAACGGCAAAAAAGTGGACTACGACCGTTTTCCCGAAGACCAGAGAGCCTGGACAACGCAAATGCTGAAAGGAAAACCTTCCGGTAATTATATGGGATTACGTTATTCCATTACGGGGTATTTGATTAAAAAAGGTTCTCATATTGAAACATCGGTCAATTCGGCAGGAACATCATTGACTACCGTACAAAGTACGTTTCCTATCATACGTTTGGCTGATTTGTACCTGTTGTACGCCGAAGCCCTGAACGAATGTCTGGATGTACCTGCACAGGAGGTTTACGACTATGTTGATATGATTCGTCGCCGGGCAGGATTGGAAGGCGTAACAGACAGTTGGGAAAAATATTCCAACATCCCCAACAAACCGTCCACACAAGCAGGAATGCGTGATATTATCCGGCAGGAACGCATGATAGAACTGGCTTTTGAAGGAAAACGCTTCTGGGATGTCCGCCGCTGGCTGATAGCGGAAACGGAGATGAACAAACCCGTCAGAGGATGGAACATCATGGGAGAGGTACCCGAAGACTATTATAATCTGATCACCCTGTATTCGATGACTTTCAGTAAAAAAGAATACCTGTGGCCGATCAGGCAAGGTGAATTATTAAAAAACACCAATCTGGTACAAAACCCGGGTTGGTAAATTCTGTAGAAAATGAAATACATTAAAAAATTAAACAAAAAAATGAAACCTGTAAAAAACATAAAAAAATGGCCGGCTTTTGCTCTGGGATTACTTTTGCTGGCTGCATGTTCGGAAGATCCCATCGGACAATATCCTGTAGATAAAATTCCTCCACAGCCGATACACGATCCCAGAGTATTGAATTTTGCCGGAGGATCCACCATAACATATCAGCTCCCGGATGAAACGGATCTGCTCTATGTCAGGACACGTTTTACGCTTCCCAACGGACAGAAACAGGACATCAAAACCTCTGTCTTTTCAAATGTGCTTACAGTTAAAGGTTTTGCACGTTCTCAGGAATATACGCTGGAATTAATTGCCGTTGATCAAAGCCAGAATGAATCCGTGCCTGTGGAAGTGAAAATCCACCCGGAAGACGCCGTTATTTTCGACGTTATTCGCAGTATGAACTATGAAGCAGCGCGCGGAGGATTTAAAATTGCCTGGGAAAATACTATCAAGGAAGATATCACCGTCACTTTCCTTAAGAAAAACAGCAATGGGCAGTATGAATTGATAGACGCTATTTATACTTCCGAACAAAATGCACGCAGAGCCATTCGTGGACAAAAGGCAGAACCGACAACATTTGCTGTTTTTGCCAAAGATACGTATAACAATTTTACAGATACGATGGAATTTCAAGTGACGCCTCTGTTTGAAATGCAGATAGACAATAAAAATTTTGTCGCCATGCCTAAATTGCCTGCTTTTATCCTGCACAGTTGGAGTAGTTCCAATCTTGGCGTAATCTGGGATGATGTACTGGTGGCCGGCGCCGTAAGCGGTCAAGTATATTACATTCAGGCAAGCGATATCAACGCCTATTTCACGCTGGATCTCGGTATGAAGGTAAAACTGTCCAGATTCAGGATGTGGGGAAGGTCTGATTATTATTTCAGACTGCACAATCCTTATGATTTTTACCTGATGGGCAGCAATGATCTTTCCGTGGCGCAAAATGCCGCCAGCGCCGACGACCAGTGGATTCACCTGATTGATTGCATTTCTTATCGCCCGTCAGGATTGGGCTCTGACGAACCGGCCACTGCCGACGACTATGCGTATGCCACTGCCGGCGAGGAATTTGAATTTTCGGAAGACGTGCCTCCGGTACGCTACATCCGCTTCAGAGTGAGGAAAACGTGGGGAGGAAGTAACGGATTACACGTTGCCGAATTGAGATTTTGGGGCGAACCTGTTGAATAAATTTATTATGTATAACAATAAATCCGCATGATATGAAAAATATGATTTTAATGGCTTCAATCTCTGTCTGTCTGATGGGATGCGCCAAAATGAACGACAAACATGATGAGTTTCTTGCGCGAGGTGAAACCGTATATATCGGAAAGGTGGATTCCGTCCAGTCGTTTCCCGGAAAGGAACGGCTGTTGATGAAATACTGGATCAGCGACCCGCGCGCCAAAAGCATCACTATTTACTGGGGGGTAAACGATTCTCAATCAAGGGAGATCGTTGTGCCTGTACATGAACCTTCGGAAGAATTGCAAGTACTTTTCGATGGAGCAGATGCACTTGCCGAAGGGAGTTACACTTTCCACTGGGTGTCGTTCGACCGGCATGGAAATAAATCAATGGTTTTTGAAAAGATTGCCGCTACGTATGGTGCGCTTTATCAGGAAAAATTGCTCAACAGAAGAATCCTGGAAACCATTCCCGATGATGCTGCACGGCAGTTAACCATCAGATGGGCTCCCGGCAGTTCGGGAGAAGAAGTGGGAATAGAATTGCAATATACTACCACTGGCGGGGAACTGAAAACAAATTTGTATCCCAGTAATCTTGTTACAACGTTGACACTCGACGATATTGACTTTACGAAAGGCGTTACCTATCGGACGCTGTATATTCCTGAACCTGCTGCTATTGATACTTTTTATACGGAAACGGCCAAGGCAAGTATTGTAAAAATCACCAATGTGGCGAGAGGCAAACCAATCGTTTCCAGCGACGACCTGAATGCCACATATCCTGCAGAAAAAGCAGTTGATGGACAACTTGGCGACGCCTCGCGGTGGGTATCCTCCGCCACCGGTAGCGAACACTGGATAGAAATAGACCTGCAAGGAGAATACAGCATCAACAGTTATGCCTTCTGGAATGGCTCAAGCAACAATTATTTCAATAACCCGCTTGCGTCTTTCAAGTTGCAAGCATGGGTCAACGACGCATGGATCGACGCACATGCTTCGGCAGTTCCTAACGACGGCCCTTTCAGCGCTGATTTCCCACCGGTAACCACCTCAAAGGTGCGATTTGTTTCTCCGAGCCAGACACGGATATACGAATTGGAAGTCTATTCAAAAATAGTCTATTAAATTCAGCAATGTGAAATAAACAAAATATAACAGTTTCAGAAAAGAATTTTATTTTAATATGCCATTTTCATGAATAACAGAAGAAATTTTATCAAAAAAGCCGGTTTGATGGCAATAGCTGCCACCTCAACACGCACCGGATGGTCAGCGTTGTCGACCAACAAAGGTCAGACAATACCGCTGTCCAAAAAGAAAATCACCGTGGACAGCCAATGGGATGTCATTGTGGCAGGCGGAGGCCCCAGCGGATGCGCTGCCGCCATATCAGCGGCACGTGAAGGTGCGAAAACCCTCTTGATTGAAGCAATGGGGCAACTTGGCGGAATGGGGACTGCCGGCATGGTACCGGCATGGTGTCCATTCTCCGACGGTGAAAAAATCATTTACCGCGGATTGGCGGAAAAAATCTTTAATGAATCCAAAAAAGGCGTTCCTCACGAATCCAAAAACAAATTAGACTGGGTGCATATCAATCCTGAACATCTGATGACCATATATGACAGGCTGGTAACGGATTCTGGCGCCAAAACGCTTTTCTTTTCCCGTTTGGCGGCAGTAGAAATGGCGGCAAATGATGTAGTAGACGTATTGATTGTTGCCAATAAATCCGGACTGACGGCTTTCAAAGCCAAGGTTTATATTGACGCCACCGGCGATGGCGACCTCGCCGCATGGGCTGGAGCATCTTTTAAACGGGGCGATGAAAACGGCGTGGTACAGAGTTCCACGATGTGTTTTTCTTTTGCCAATGTAGATACCTATCATTATGTGAATGGTCCCAATCTGCACACCGGCAATAAAAACAGTCCTGTACATGATGCCGTTGCTTCGGGAAATTATCCGCTGATTGACAAACATTTTTGCAACAATTTGATTGGTCCGGATGTGGTGCAGTTCAACGCCGGACATTTGGTAAATGTGGACAGTACCGATCCGTGGGCTTTATCGGAAGCCATGATGAAAGGCAGACAAATAGCTGCCCAATACTTGTTGGCTATGCAGGATGTACAACCTCAGACCTTCGGAGGGGCATTTCTGGTAAAAACGGGAAATTTACTGGGCGTTCGCGATAGCCGCCGTATTGAAGGCGACTACACCTTTACGGTTGACGACTGGATGCAGCGGAAGACTTTTGACGACGAAATAGGCCGTAACTGTTACTATATTGACGTACATAAAGAAGGACACAAATCTACACATTATAAAAATGGAGAATCACACGGCATACCCTATCGTTGCCTGACGCCTAAAGGACTGAAAAATGTACTGACGGTCGGTCGGTGTATCTCTACGGATGAAGAATCTTTTGGCAGTCTCAGAGTAATGCCTCCCTGTCTGGTAACAGGAGAAGCATCGGGAATGGCTGCCGCACATGCCATACGACAGTCGAAAAATGATGTGCATAAAATTGATGTACAATTCTTGAGAAAAAGATTAAGAGAAGAAGGGCAGTATTTCTTGTAACTTGACAACTATGATGATACGTATCAGTATTTTTTTTATGGCAATCTTGTGGATGGCAGGTTGCAAAGGCAACTATGATGTGGTGATTTACGGTGGAACATCAGCAGCCGTTACGACAGCCGTGCAGGCGAAAAAAATGGGCAAGTCGGTGATTATCGTGTCGCCCGACCGCCATCTTGGCGGCCTGACAGCCGGTGGACTTGGTTTTACCGATTCCGGTAATACGGGCAGTATCGGTGGACTGTCGCGTGAATTTTATCATCGCGTCTATCTGGAATACCAGAAAGACGAGACATGGAAATGGCAGAAAAAGAACGAATATGGCAATCAGGGACAAGGTACCAAAGCCATGCTTGACGATGAGCAGACTATGTGGATTTTTGAACCTCATGTGGCAGAAAAAGTCTTCGACGACTGGATTGTCGAAAACAACATTCCGGTGATACGCGAGGCATACCTTGACCGCGAGAATGGCGTTAGGAAAGAAGGAACGCGCATCATTTCCATCACAACATTGGACGGAAAAACTTTCCGCGGCAAAATGTTTATTGACGTCACCTACGAAGGCGATCTGATGGCTGCTGCAGGTGTAAGTTACCACGTAGGGCGCGAGGCAAACACAACTCACGGTGAAACATGGAACGGCAATCAATACGGCGTCTGGCAACACGGGCATTATTTCAAGGCGCATGTTGACCCGTACAAAACGCCCGGCGATCCTCATAGCGGCCTGCTCAAATATATTGATCACAGTACGGAAGGCGTCAATGGCGAAGGCGACAGCCGCATACAGGCATATTGCTACCGGATGTGTCTGACAAATCATCCAGAGAACCGTATGCCGTTCATACGGCCTGACGGTTACAATCCGGAAGATTACGAGATACTGCGCCGTGTGTTTGAAACGGGATGGCGCGAGACTTTCCACAAGTTCGACCTTATACCGAATCGAAAAACCGATACCAACAATCACGGTCCGTTCAGTACCGACTTTATCGGCATGAACTACGACTATCCCGAAGCCACCTGCAAACGCCGCCAGGAAATATTACAGGAACATTATAACTACCAGATGGGTTGGTTTTATTATATTGCCAACGACCCGGGTGTACCGGAAGATGTCCGCATACAAATGAGCGAATGGGGACTGGCCAAAGACGAATTTGTGGATAACGGGCACTGGCCGCATCAGATCTACGTGCGTGAAGCGCGGAGGATGACAGGCGAATATGTTACTACCGAACACGAATGCCTCGGACGCCGACAGCCGCCCCGTCCGGTTGGCATGGGCTCTTATTCGCTGGATTCCCATAACGTACGCAGGTTTGTAACGAAGGACGGAAGCGTGCAAAACGAAGGCGATATAGGAGTACATCCCAAACAGCCATACGGAATAGACTACGGCTCGCTGATCCCACGGGCGAACGAATGTACCAACATCCTGGTACCCGTCTGTCTGAGTTGTTCTCACATTGCTTTCGGATCCATACGGATGGAACCGGTATTCATGTTGCTTGGACAAAGCGCCGCCACAGCCGCAGCGTTTGCCATTGATGCAAAGACGAATGTGCAACAAGTGGATTACGACCGGCTTCGCGAACGGTTGATCGCCGACGGACAACGGATCGAATACAGAAAGTAAATTCCCGTTTTTACAGCAGTAAACATACGGAGGATTTATTCAGGCATCTGTTTCTTATGGAAAAAATACAATCCCAAAAACGTTATCAGGCCATTAATTATCAGTAATTCGTAACCGAATTGGTAATCCAAATATCGTTTTGAACAATAATCCAAAGCATAACATGCTATCGGAGATACCGTACAAATGTATGGGACATTTTTATTGTTAGGAATATACTTGGTAAATAAACCAAAAGTAAACAATCCGAGTAGCGGCCCGTATGTATATGATACTAACGTATATATGACGTCTATGATGCTTTTGTCATTTAGAGCCTTAAACAATAGAATGATAATTGCAAAAATCATAGCCCCCAGAAGATGCACTTTATACCTTGTTCTCTCTGCTTTTTTGATATCTTCTTTTTTAATGCCCAAAATATCGACACAAAACGATGTAGTTATCGCTGTCAAAGCTGAATCGGCGCTATTGAATGCCGCTGCAATAATCCCAATCGTAAAAAAAATCAAAATGAATTGTCCAAGCATTCCGGATATACAGAACATGGGGAGGATATCATCTCCCGATGTGGGAAGTTGCATATCCGTTACTGCAGCAAAGGAAATAAGCATTATGCCAAGGCATAAAAACATGAAATTTAACGGTATAAAAGCAAATCCATACCAGTACATATTTTTTTGCGCTTCTTTTAAATTGTTACAGGTCAGGTTTTTTTGCATCATATCCTGATCTAATCCCGTCATTACTATCGGAATAAATATTCCGATAAGGAATTGTTTGACAAAATGTTGCCGGCTTGACCAGTCTTCAAATTCAAACATTCTGAAATGTCTGCTTTCCATAATTACGTCCGTCATTCCTTTAAAATCCAAGTTCATGGCATTTTTGACGCTCCAAATGATAATCGTAAGCATAGCCACAAGACAGATGGTTTGCAATGTATCTGTCCAAACGACCGTACGCATTCCGCTTCGAAAAGTATAAATCCATATAACTAATATACAAATGAATACAGTTGCTTCAAACGGAATATTCCATTGATTGAAAACGTAATTTTGGAGAATCGCCACAACAATATACAGTTTAGCAGCCGAACCAAGCAATTTTGAAAGTATAAAAAACGAAGCGCCTGTTTTATAACTGCTTAATCCAAGACGATTTTCAAGATACTCATAAATAGACGTCACGTTCAGTTTGTAATATAAAGGCAGCAATACTTTTGCAATGATAATATATCCGATGAAGAAGCCGAAAACCATCTGCATATAAGTCATATCCGTTGTTCTTACCCAACCCGGAACGGATACAAACGAAACGCCGGAAATGGACGATCCTGTCATGCCGATTGCTACAATATACCAGGGAGATTGACGGTTTCCAAGAAAAAAAGCCTCATTGTCGGAATTGTTGCGCGCCGTCAGCCAAGATATAAAAAACAACAGCAAAATATATAAGAAAACTGCGCCGATAATTATAAAATTATTCATTTCTTCCATAATGCAAAGATACATCTTTTTTTATTTCTGCAAGAAGCAATCCGGTCCGTTACCCGTCATGACGAGAAAACGCCTCGTCCTAACGCCTCCCCAACTTCCCAACCCACGAAATTTGACGCTTCCGAGAATCGTTTCATTCGCGTCCCTCACGTTTCTCGTGGTGTTCCGCTTATTAAAAAAATCATTATTTTGTGCCTTAATCACAAACGGGCAGTGATAAAAAAAGATTTAGCCCGTTTTCAGCAATTCAGAAAGAAAATAACGTTTTTATAAAGGAGTAACAATCATGTTAATACAGAATAGCAAAAAAATATTTTTCCGGATATTTTTTATCTTTCTTCTGTAAAAAAAAACTTTT